>NZ_CBRA020000128.1:0-30267 GCF_000469945.2 Paenibacillus sp. P22
GTTTGTAGACATTTAAATCGGCACAAAAGTCGAAGTAATTTGATGGGCTGTTGAATTCATTCGTCATCTTATTGGAAAGCCATCTCCCAATCGTTACCGGCATAAGTCCGTACCGATAAGAGTTTTCAGCTAGGAGATATCCATCACCCATAGGATTAAAATAAGCTTCAAAATCCTGTATAAAATAAGCTTTTTTACAATTTTGTTGTATGTCACGGACAAACTTCGCCGTATACCAAGCTGTTGCAAAAATTAAATCGTACTGTTCACGAGGCTCGAAACCCATGTAAAATTTTGCATTAATGGCCCCAAAATATCCCTCGATAGTCTCTTTCAGTTTTGCTGCGGATTCTCCAAGGCCAATATCCTCAATATATGCGTGGCACTCATACCCACGATCTGCAAGAGCTTGCAGGTTTTGAAAAATCGTTCTATGACCACCCGAACCTTCAGCAGGATATGGGATAAACCAAGCAATTTTCTTCAAATTTTCTCCCCTATTTCTATCGAAATTTACTGTTCTGTTTTATACAATAAAGCCTGTAAGTTTTTAATTTCATTATCTCTCTCTGTAATCATGGTCTCCATCTCCAAAATGGCTGCATATCTCTCTTCCAAAATAGCGTTTTGGGACGCAATTGACTCATCCCTTTCTTGAATCATCCGTTCCATATCCCTCATTGCCGCAAATCGTTCTTCAACGAGCTCTTGCTGTCCTCTGATAACTTCATCCCTTTGAGCAATCATTTCTTCCATGGAACGAATAGTATCAAATCGCTCGTCAATTAGCGCTTTTTGACCATCAATGACAGAGTCTCTTTCTTTTATCATATTTTCCAATGATTTCATTACTAAAATTCTTTCCTCAATTAATTCTTTCTGACTTTCAATTATTGAATCTCTTTCCTTAATCATGTCTTCCATAATATCCATTGCTTTCTGCCGTTCAAGAACCAAAGCTTCGCTAGCTTGAATCGTCCTATCACGTTCAGCAATCATTTTTTCCATTTCATTTATAGCTTTAAATCTGTTATCGGCCATTTCTCTCAAATCATGAATTTGATATTGTGCTAGTTCATAACCTGCTTTATAGAAATAAATTTCTATTTTATCTTGAATATTCTCTTCATTCAATTTTTTATACCAATAGTCCCCTTTTGGGAATAGAATTCCAAGACCCCAACTATGGATAAATTCTAGATATGGAAATTTCTTTTTAATTTCATTCCAAAAATCAGTAGATCCATACCCCGTATCTGGCGCTGTATCATGGAAGAGAATAATTCCATTCTCTTTAAGTTTGGGTAACCATGTATGAAAATCCTCTGAGACTGCCTCATAGGTATGAAAACCATCAATATGCAGCAACTCAATGGAATTATCTGCAATTTCAGGAAGAGCTTCAAGAAATGTTTTTTTCTTTAGGTCTATTTGTAGATCACTAAAAAATCTGTTGACAGTGCGGGGCACCAATTCGAAAACATTCTCTGCATAAAACCCTGCTTGACTGTCCCCTACCCAAGTATCTACTGCCACCAACTGCGTCCCATTTTGTAGACCCGCATCTTGCACGGATTGGCTGAAGGCAAAAAACGAGCACCCAAAATGGGTACCTAGTTCCACGATTAGGCTTGGTTTGGTATACCGAATTAAATCATAGGCAAAATTTCGGTGTCCTGCCCAAGGAGAAACGGGTAGATCGGGATTCAGAATATCAGATTCATATTTTGGAGAAGAGATGATCCATTTTTTCATCTAAGATCAACCTTTCTGAAAACAATAGCTATAATAATTGAACAGTCTTGATTGGATTATTAAATAAGCAATGAATAGTTTTTCGAGGAGTAATGCAATCAAACTTAAAAATGTTATGAGCCCAGCATTGAATCTTGTGCTGAAGTTCATGTTCTCCCTCTCCAAGACCAATGGTTAAAAAATATTCGCCTTCTTTAATCTCAGGCCATATAAAAGATAATTGATAAACATTCTTACCGTTTTGTTCGACTTTTATCGGTGCAATCCCCGAAGTTATCGTATTTTCACCAAAAATCTGATTTCCAAATTTGTCAGATATAATATAACCTAATATCCCATCATTAAAGTTCTTTTTGGAAGAAACAGAAAAGGATACGGTAACCTCTTCGCCAGCCTGGACGAAACCTTTATAATCCAAGTCATTTACTTTAACGTGGTATCGAATAAAGGTGGCTTCTAGCGCTCCTCCGAGCTTCTCAGGATCGAGCAGAGTCCAACCGTTAATTTGTTCGTTTAAGGATTGTGACTCTAAGGTCTCGTTATTGACACCTTTCTCCGAGGAAGCAATCGAAAAGCTTTCTGTGTGAAGGCTTTTTACATAATACTCTATAGAGTTTAAAGGATCGCCTTCGTAAACTTTTTTCCCTTTATCAAGAACAATGCAGTAGTCTGCAAGATTAGCAATGCTGTTCATATCATGAGTGACTAGAAGTTTAGTCGTGTTCTTCATATTATGTTTCATGAACTGGTTACATTTTTGTTGAAAAAATATGTCACCCACAGAAAGGGCTTCATCTACAATAAGAATATCAGGATCTAAATGTACCATTACCGAAAAGGCCAACCGAGCAAACATTCCGCTTGAATAAGTTTTCACAGGCTGGTAAACATATTCACCGATGTCAGCAAAAGCAAGAATTTCTGGAAGTTTTTTTGTCATTTCTTCACGGGAATAACTCATAATGGTTCCATTTAAATAAATGTTCTCTATTCCCGTATACTCTGGATTAAAGCCAGCTCCCAATTCAAGCAACGATGTGACTTTGCCGTTCACTTCCACGTTACCGTTTGAAGGAGAAAGAACTCCCGCCAGAATTTTTAACAAGGTAGATTTTCCAGATCCATTCTTCCCAATAATTCCGATGGTTTGTCCTTTTGTAATAGTAAGACTAATATTGTGAAGGGCATAATGTTCTTTATGGTACTCTTTGCTTCCGAATAGTGAAAATGCCTCTTTTAATCGGTCTTCTGGCTTGTTATAAAGCTTGTAAACTTTGGACAAATTATGGGCTTTAATTGCAATTTCATTCGACATATAAGATCACTCCTGCTACAAGACATCCGCAAATTGCGGCCTTAGTCTTTTAAAAACGAATACGCCGATAAAGAATACGCTGATCACTTCCAACCAGAAAGCAACCATATTCAAAGGGCTCTCCCAGAACCACTGATGATAAATAAAAGAGCTTCTATACCCTTCAACAATATAAACCATTGGATTCAGTTCAAATAAAAATTTGTACTTGTCGGGAACCATGCCTAAAGACCAAAAGACAGGTGTGATCCAAAAACCCAAGGATATTGCGATGGAGATAAACTGAGAGGTATCTTTAAAAAAGATAAAAATCGACGAAGTAAACCAAGTCAAGCCTAGTAACAAAAGCAATAAACCGAATAAATAATAAAAAAGTTGCAGGGAATATATAGTCGGAGGATACCCATAGAACCAATTAATAATTAAAACAATAAGAACAAAAAATACATGGATTAACAATGCGGATAAAATTTTAATAACAGGTAATAGTCCTACGCGAAAAGAAACTTTTTTCACAAGAAAACTATTCCCTGCAATAGCATGAGTACCGCTACCTAAAGCCTCAGAAAAAAAAGAACCACGCGATTATTCCCGAAATCAGCCATACGACATAGGGGTAGTCGCCCACTGGAACGGAACGGAAGCCAAACTGAAATACGAACCAGAAAACTAGAATAGTAATAGCTGGGTGGATAAACGCCCAAAATATTCCTAAATAAGAGCCTAAATATTTTTCTCTTATGTCGTTTTTCGTTAGCTGTAAAAGCATTTTTTTATCGATTCCTAAAGAAAACAAAAATTCACACTCCCTCTCCCCTATTATCCGTCCTTACATATTTGACTTTTCTTGAAACTGAGACTGTTTTCTTAGAAGTGTCAGCTGTTTTCGTACCTTAAGAACGATTGTTAGCATAATCAAAAAGAAAATCAAGAAAATTGAAATCATAAAAATCATGAAGATCTGCATGGTATCTTTATTCACCGTTTTCTCTAGTACGTCATTCAATTTCTTATTATTAACAAAAACATCACCGTTGAAGTAAATTCCACCAAAATTATCGATTAGTATGGATTCTTTTCCATCTTTGGTCACAAATCTAACCCCGCCTTCACTGCCTTTCAGAGTAAGCCAATTATTAGAATCATTATATTGAGCCTCTCTTTTTTCGTTTCTAATTTGCTCCTGGCTCGTTGCAGCGTAAACAGGCGTGGTTAAAAACAGACACAAAATTATTATCAAAATTATATGTACAGGTTTCATATGCACCCTCACCTTTTTTGTTTGACGGAATCGAGTAGGCCATCCAGATATTCAATCAACTCAGAGCCAATGTCTGATCTTTGCAAAGCTATTTCTATTGTGGTCTTTATATACCCCATCTTCTCCCCTACATCATATCGCTTCCCTTCAAAGTCATAAGCTAGCACTTTTTCAGTATGATTTAGTTCATTCAGAGCATCCGTGAGTTGAATTTCACCACCGGATCCTATATTTTGTCTACCCAGGTAATCAAAAATCGCAGGACTGAGCACATATCTGCCCATAATGGCTAAATTAGAAGGCGCTAAGTGACGAGCCGGCTTTTCAACCATTCCATTAAGTTCGTACAGACGATCCGATTGTACAGAATAGCTAATAATTCCATATCGTTCCACCTCATTAGGTTGAACCGTTTGAACTCCTACTATTGAACTCCCACTAGCATCATATTGATTAATTAATTGCTTTAGGCAAGGAACTTCGGCTTGAACAATATCATCTCCCAATAGAACCGCAAAGGGTTCATTTCCGATGAATTTACGAGCACACCATACAGCATGCCCTAATCCGCGCGCTTCTTTTTGACGTATATAGTGAATATCTGCCATATTAGAGGATTTTTGAACTTCATTTAAAAGATCATATTTTTCTTTTGATCGGAGATTTTCTTCCAATTCAAAAGATATATCAAAATGATCCTCGATAGCTCTCTTACCCTTACCTGTTACAATAATGATATCTTCTATTCCCGATTCGACTGCTTCTTCTATTATGTATTGTATGGTGGGTTTATCCACAATAGGTAGCATTTCTTTAGGCATAGCTTTTGTCGCAGGGAGGAACCGAGTCCCCAACCCTGCGGCCGGTATGATGGCCTTCTTTACTCTCACTTTGTTACCTCCGAATGAGTTTAATCTATCTAATCAGTTAGTATTTATCTTTTTCTTAGATAAAGCTAAAATGTATATATTCTGTGCTAAATTGTGCTAAGCCACTAAAAAGGAGTTTAACATGAATCGACAACCTTCACCACCCAAGTACGTCAAAAAGGAAGAATTTGACGTATCGCTTTTGAAGTGGGCAGCAATTCTAATGGCAGGAATATTCTTCTTTTTTTATTCCTTCCGAACAGGGCTATTTAACGGTTACGGGTTTTCATTTGAGAAAAAGCTTGTAGGAGCTGCTTTATTCTCGTTGATTTTCATTCTCGTCATGTCCCTTCAACTCTTCAAAACCTGGAAGGATAAGAGCTGGAAGTCCGTCCTTTCCATCGGCATTTGGCTTCTCCCGCTTTCTTTTGCCCTTTCCTCCATAAATGCCGTGTCTGATAACTACGCCAATATCATGACAATGATCAGCTGTTTGCTGGCCGGTTTTTTTGTGTTCGGCCTCTACTTTAACGATAGCAAGTATACCAGGGTTGCTCTGGAATTTATTCTTATGGGTTCCTCATACGTCTTGGTCTGGTTTGGCATCCTCAATCTATTCGGCCAGCATTGGTACCCGGATGCCCTTTGGTTCCAGATGGAGAACTACAGGATGACATCGGTCTTCCAATACCCCAACACTTACGCCGCTCTCCTAATCGCCGTCATGCTAGCCTCCGCTTTTTACGCCACTCATGCAAAAAACGCATGGTGGAAAGGCATCCATGCTTTCATGCTCGTCCCTGTATTCATCTCTTTCATGTTGACCTACTCGCGCGCTGCTCTAGTTATCATTCCTGTTGCCGTGTTGGCCACTCTTCCTTTCATGAGACTATCCAAGCAAATCGGCTATATCCTTCATCTTGTCGTGACCGTAATCGTATCCTTTTCTATTCTAAGTCTCATTGAAACGAAATCTGCAGCCATTCTTAAACAGGTTCTTCGTTTCAACGAATCAGGCAGCCAAGTTCCTCCGGAAAAGCTTGCTTCTATGGGCAGCGCAGAGGTTCTTACCTTATGGGGTGTATTGATAGGAAGTTCTATCGTCGCATCCGCTCTCTGCTTGACAGTGTCTAGATGGATCGAGCCATGGCTGGAAAGCAAGCTCCACAACTTCTCCGAACGCAAGCTCTCTTATATCATTGCTCCTGCAGCCATGATTATTCTTGCCGCAGGCGGTGCCGCTATCGTACTCTCGAGCAGCATGGTCCGCGGACTGCTGCCGCCGAACCTTGCCGATCGTCTTGAAAATATCAGCTTCAAGCAGCACAGCGTCTTGGAGCGCGGCACCTTCTACGAGAACGGATTCAAGATTGCAGCCGATTATCCGCTTCTTGGCGGCGGCGGCGGGGCATGGAATGCTCTCTACCAAAAGTATCAAAGCAATCCATACACTAGCAATCAAGCCCATAGCTACTTCATCCAAACCCTGGTGGAAACAGGGTACGTCGGCTTGGTTCTCCACTTCGGATTCTTCGCATTGGCGTTCATCTTATTTATCCGCACGTGGATACGCCATCCTGAAAAACGAGGCAACCAGCTCGTCTACTATATCTTTGCCGTATCGCTTCTGCTGCACAGTCTGTTTGACTTCGATATGAGCTACATCACCATAGCAGCCTTGTTCTTCTTTAGCTTAGGGAGCATGCTGGGAGGATACGAGAAAGAACTCGCCCTTCCCGCTTTCCATTTCAAAAAGCCGTCCTTAAACCGTATCTATCCCATAGCTCTAATGGTTCTCACCGTTTCAATTGGTGTCATTACCTACCGCAGCTATGCATCTTATCTTCAATTTGACAAAGCACTAGCAATGGGCCAAGAGCAGCGATCCATCGAGGAGATTTTTCCTCCATTGGACCGCGCCATCGAGCTTTCTCCGTCCAACACCCAGTATCTTCTGGTCAAAGCGGACTGGCTGACGCAGGTGTATAATCAGACGAAAAATGCCGAATATTTAATGCAAGCTGAAAAATCTCTCCAGCAAGCGCAACTTCATGAGCCCTACTCGCGTCAAATAATACAAGCCCGCTACCAGAACTCTGCTATAAAAGGCGAAAGTGACCAGAGCCTGGCTGTTATCGAGGAAGGTCTGACTAAATTCCCATGGGATATCAGCCTCTATGAGATGGGCATCAAGCAGTATGCTGAGACCGGCTTGGCAGAAAAGAAAGCCGGCAACGGCGACTATGCCGCCAAGTGGAAGCGTACCGAAGATCTCTACCAGGACATTCTAGCAGGGATGGACAAGCTTAAGGATCTCCCGAAGGAACAGCTTCAAGGGAAGCGTTTTGATGTGGCTCCCATCAGCAGGCAGGGTTTAGGTATCGTTCTCTATCATACTCAGAGATATCAGGAAGCTGTAGATCTTTTGAAACCGATCACCAGCGACTCCCTTGTGCCAGATCCAGCCAACTCGACTTCCGAAGAAGCCGAAAGAGCATCCATTGCCCGCCAGGCAGTTCGTTTCTATCTGGCTTCTCTCCACCATTTGGGCCAAAATGACGAGCCATTGAAAGAAAAATTGATACAAGCTGATTCAAACGAAGAGAATCTGCTTAATCAATTAGTGGCAGAAGAGTGAATGTTATTTTCATAACCCATATCAAAATCCCAATAATTACTTAAATTCCATATATGCCCTTTACTTTACTTGGGATTTGTGATTAAATACCTTCTATCGTCACAATTAACAATATCTCAACAATTATAGACATTTTTCTCATTCTCGAAACTTTACGATTTAATAGGCGTATTACAAAACGTCTCTTGAAAGGAGGTGAAATACAAAAATGAAAAAGCTTGTTACAAAGAAAACAGCAGCTCTGCTCGTTTTCATGATGGTAGTATCGGCTCTGTCGCCGATTCTGGCCTTCGCAGCTTCTGGATTCCAATCCGCTTCCTCGTATTACAACCAAGTTACGGCTTCGGTATACGTAGATGCGGATACATATGCGGCTAAGAGCGTCTACATCGACGGTCAAAACCGTATCGCCATCCAGGTCTACGCTGCAGGCTCGACGGTACCTACAACGGTATATGCAACTTACAGTACATACACCGACGGTAAGTACTACTACAATCTGGACGAATCCGTGGCCTACTCCACTTACTACACTCTGCAGTACTCCGACAAGAGCGCTGATAATGGTGTCGTAAGCAAACTGGTCTACAACGGCTACACACCAGGCGGCGGCTTCCCGGGAGGATTCTTCCCTCCGGTAACCGGCGGTGACCTGGTAGGTGCTGACGGCAAAGTCAACCGTGAACAGCTGATCGCTCTTCTTGCGGCAAATGCCGATGCCAAGATCAAAACGACTCTTGACACCGTGTACCTGCCTGCTGACGCTCTGCTGAACGGCAAAACGCTGACCATCTACAACGATGCAGGCGTATCCATCACGCTTCCTCTTTCCGCTCTGAAACTGGCTGATCTCGCTAAATCCCTCGGGGTTGAGCTGAAGGATCTGGTTATCCGCGTGGAAATGAAGAAACTGACGGGCGAAGCAGCTGACGCTGTTTCGAATGCTGTGAAAGCTCTGGGCGCTACGCAACTGGCCGATTCTTACGACTTCCGTGTCGTAGCAATGGGCGGTGGCAAAGAAGTGGCTATCGAGAAGTTCGGACAACTCGTATCCCGTACGATTCCTCTGACTTCCGCAGCTACCGCAACGGCAGCGGGCGTTATGTTCAACCCGACTGCGAAAGAGCTGAGCTTCGTGCCTAGCACCTTCGCAACGGCTGACAACAAAACGATCGCTACGCTGAAGCGTGACGGTGCTTCCATCTACACCGTCGTTCAAGGCAAAACAGTTCGTTTCAACGACACGTTGAATCACTGGGCCAAGAACGACATCGCGACTCTGTCCGAGAAGCTGATCGTTGAAGGCACAGGCAAAAACCTGTTCGAGCCTAAACGCAGCATCACTCGTGCGGAATTCGCAGCGCTGGTCGTCCGTTCGCTGGGCGCAGTTCCTGTAACGTCTTCGACCTACACGTTCAAAGACGTTCAATCTTCCAAATGGTACGCTGGCACGGTAGCTACGGCTGCTGAGCTGGGTCTGGTCATCGGAGATGAAAAAGGAAACTTCAACCCGAACAGCCCGATCACGCGTAAAGAGATCGCTGCTATCGTCGTTCGCGCGGCGGAGTATGCCGGTAAATCCCTGAAGCTGTCCGATGCGGAAGCAAACGCAGCTCTGGCTGGATATACCGACGTTGCGAATCTCCAATGGGCTAAAGCTGAGGTTGCTGCAGCTGTCAAAGCCGGTCTGGTAAAAGGACAATCCGCGACGAAAATCGCTGGAAACTCCTTCGCCAACCGTGCCGAGGCAACGACACTGATCGCACGCTACCTGCCTATCTCTGGTCTGACGAACTAATCCTTCTTTATACCAGTAGAAAGAGCGGTCCTTCGGGGCCGCTCTTTTGGTTTTCTGACCGTTTTGTCGGAGTGCTATCCGTGTGGACGGAGACTACCGATTCTCTTATGAGATTGATCTCCTTCTCTAGGAAAGAATCAGTAACGGCAGCACGCCTCCCCCCAGAGGTCTCTTTCATTCACATGCCCAATCATTCCAACGGCAAGCAAAAAGAGTCGTTTTGCAAGGTGTCCGAGGACGCCCACGCAAACGACTCTTTTAATAGAAGCAATAGATCTCTTATCAGCCCTTAGTCGGATCAAACGAGCTCTTCAGCGAAACGACCCGGTTGAATACCGGCTTGCCCGGATCGGACAGCTTGGGATCGACATTGTAGTAGCCATGGCGGAAAAATTGGAACTTGTCGCCCGCTGCGGCTTCCTTCATTCCCGGCTCGACGAAGCCGTTCAGAATGTCCAGCGAGTTCGGGTTCAAGCATTCCATGAACGGCTTGCCGGTCTCCTGGGCTTCGCTCGTAATCAGCGGCTCGAAGTGGCGGAACTCGGTCGCTACAGCATGAGTCGCTTCGACCCAATGCAGCGTGCCTTTGACCTTGCGTCCGGTAAAGCCGGTTCCGCTCTTGGTCTCCGGATCGTAAGTGCAGCGGAGCTCGACCACGTTGCCGGCTTCATCCTTGACGACCTCTTCGCACTTGATGAAGTAGGCATGCTTCAAGCGAACCTCGTTGCCAGGGAACAGCCGGAAATATTTGCTCGGCGGATTTTCCATGAAATCGTCCTGCTCGATATAAATTTCGCGCGAGAATGGAATCTGCCGGGTTCCCATTTCTTCGTTCTCGTTGTTGTTCTCGGCCTCGAGCCATTCCACTTGGCCTTCGGGATAGTTTGTGATCGTCACTTTGAGAGGCCGAACGACCGCCATCGTACGAGGAGCCTTCAGCTTGAGATCCTCACGAATGAAATGATCCAGCATTTGCTCGTCAACCATGCTGTTGGCTTTGGATACGCCAATTTCACGGCAGAACGTGCGGATCGCTTCAGGCGTGAAGCCTTTGCGGCGGAGCGCGCTGATCGTCGGCATTCGGGGATCGTCCCAGCCGTCAACGGCGCCTTCTTCTACAAGCTGCTTGAGCTTGCGCTTGCTCATAACCGTATTGGTCAGATTCAGGCGACCGAATTCGTACTGGCGAGGGCGGGCTTCCATTTCGCAGTTCTCGATGGTCCAATCATACAGCGGGCGATGATCCTCGAACTCAAGCGTACAGATCGAATGCGTAATGCCCTCGATCGCGTCACCGAGCGGATGAGCATAATCATACATCGGGTAAATGCACCAAGCATCCCCTGTCCGGTGATGATGGGAATGGGAGATCCGGTACAGGACAGGATCGCGAAGCGTAATATTCGGCGAGCTCATATCGATCTTGGCACGCAGCACGCGAGCTCCGTTAGGGAATTCTCCCGCACGCATCCTGGCGAACAAATCGAGGTTTTCCTCAACGCTTCGATCGCGGTAGGGACTGTTCTTGCCGGGCTCCGTCAGGGTTCCGCGAAGCTCGCGCATTTGCTCCGGAGTGGAGTCGTCCACATACGCCAGCCCTTTGCGGATTAAGAGGACGGCGCGTTCATAGAACTCCTCGAAATAATCGGATGCGAATCGCAGCTCTTCCCATTCAAAGCCGAGCCAGCGGACATCCTCCTGAATAGATTCCACGAATTCCGTATCTTCCTTGACCGGATTCGTATCGTCGAAACGAAGATTCGTGCGGCCCTTGAACTCATCCGCGAGCTCAAAGTTGAGACAAATCGATTTGGCATGTCCGATATGCAAATAGCCGTTCGGCTCGGGAGGAAACCGGGTTGCGACTTGCTGCGTGCGGCCGCTCTCCACGTCGTCGACGACAATAGCGCGAATGAAATTAGAAACCGGAGGATTCTTAGGATCCATGCGACCACAACCTCTCTGATAAATTGTATCCTACCATTCTACACAAAATACGGCTTGAATATAAGGGGGATCCTGCAAGAAAAGCCGACAGCCCGGCGCAGTCCTTCTGCATCGTTCTGTCGGCTTATGAGCAGGGCTCCCCTGCTGCATCCTTCTGTCGGCTAATGAGCGGGGTTCCCCTTCAACATCCGTTGAAAGAGTACGGCTCTCGCCCTTCACACCCTAATAGGATCCTTAGAGACCGAATTGGAGAAAAGGCATGTTAGAGTTGCAGCTATATCTGAACGAAAAGGCTGCCCGAGCCAGTCTCTAGAGAAGCTTCTCGATGTCCGCCGCGATATCTTGAGGAAGCACATTCGGCTCGAAGCGTTTCACGATCGATCCATCCCTGGCCACCAGGAACTTGGTGAAGTTCCACTTCACATCGTTGCTTTCGAGCTGTTCCGGCTGGAACATGCCCTGGAATTTCTGTCCGCTCGGAGAAGAGTCGAAGCCTTGGAATGGGGCGTCGGAGACCAGCTGCTTGAACAGCGGATGCGCAGCATCGCCATTGACGTCGGTCTTCGCGAACAGCGGGAAGCTGACGCCGTAGTTCAGCTGGCAGAAGCTATCGATTTCTTCGCTGCTGCCCGGCTCCTGGCCCGCGAATTGGTTGCTCGGGAAACCGAGAATTTCCAGGCCTTGATCCTTGTACTTGTTATATAAAGCCTGAAGCCCTTCATATTGCGGCGTAAGGCCGCATTTGCTGGCCGTATTGACGATCAGAAGAACCTTGCCCGTGTAGTCGGAAAGCTCGCTCTTGTCCCCTTTGATCGTCTCAAGCGTGTAGTTGTCAATCTTCGCCATGTTCCGAATCCTCCTCATAATGGTGTTGGATAACGGCGTTCAGCTGCTGCAGCTGCAGCCTGAGCGCTTCAAGATCGCGAAGCTCCATGCCTGTGACCTCGCACAGCTTCCGCGGAATGCTGCCGGCCTTTGCCCGCATGGCTTGTCCTGCCTCCGTCAGGTTCACCCTCAGCATCCGCTCGTCGGCTCGATCCCGCACCCGGTTCACCAGGCCCATCGACTCGAGCTTTTTAAGCAGCGGCGTCAGCGTGCCGGAGTCCAGGTACAACCGGCTTCCCAGCGATTTGACCGGTTCCCCGTCCCTTTCCCATAGAGCCAACAGCGTGACATACTGCGTATACGTGAGGCCTAGTTCTTGCAGGAGAGGACGGTATAACCGGGTTACTTCCTTGGAGCAGGCATACAGCGCAAAACAAAGCTGATGATCCAACTGGAGAAGCGAATGATCGCCCTGCTCGCCGGGCATCGCGGTCTGGTCATGGTGGGAATCCAGCAAGGGATCGACTCCTTCCGCAACTATATTGCATACAATTAAATTGGATAATACTAACTTAGCACATCCCTAAGCGCACTGTCAAACGATTCCGATCGCATCTCTTCGCTATGTAGACCCGCCTCGGTCCCAAATAGCGGAGGCTCCTTCATCGAATATTCGGTTGCTGGATAAGGATCGCCGCCACTGTAGAAGAAGCTGCCTGCACCTGCAACCGAAAACCGAATCGTCCGGACACATGCTAGCGGCCCAACTCCATGCCTTCCGCAGGAACAAAACTCCCCCGCCGGAAACCCGGCGAGGGAGAGATGCGCAGAAGCCGCCTGATGCGGAAGGCTCGATTGATTCTGCTTCAGGACTGAAGCGAGGAAGCCCGGCTTCGCTGCAGACGCCTGAACTTCGAGGCCATCGCCAGCCGCCATGGCACCAGCATGCCGAATGCCAGCAGGAAGAACAAGGACGCCGTCTGCATGACCGTCACATACTGCTCCACGAAGTCATGGAGGACCAGACGGATGGCAAGCAAAATCAGGATAATGAAGAAAAAGGCTTTCGAGCGGCGAAGATAAACGTCATCTCCGACAAACTCCATCTTGGAGGTGGTGATCAGCGGCGCCGCGAAAAACAGCGCCCCTGCCGCGAAGGCAGCCAATCCCCACAGCCACGGAATATGAGTCTGCGGCACGACGAACATGAGAAAGCCCGTGGACATGCCTAGAGGTGGAATCAATATTTTGCGCATGGTTGTCGGCTTCCGGGTAGAACGCACCCGCAGGACGATAACGGCGAGTCCGCCGATCAGCGGAATCAGCAGCGACCATAGCGACGATGGTTGGATATTCAGGTTCATCGGAGATCGACACTCCCAAGGAGAAGATGCCGGCTTTTTGCCGGCGGGGCTTTCCATCTAATGGACGAAGCCGCTTTCTTCATCCTACTTGAATTCGGATGACAACGCAAATCCGCCAACTCGCCAAAAAACCGCCGGATGAGCAGCTGAGACTGCTTCTTCGGCGGCATGGCTTTGGACGCCGGAAACGCTGCGTTTCCGCTCATTTCCATCCGGCATATCCCTTCCTTATCGGGATGCTTGGGGCAAGCCTTTTTTAATCTGCTCCAGCGTTTCCCGGATAAAGGCAGGCTCGTCCTTCGGCGTTCGGGAAGAAATGAAATTGCGGTCCACGACAACCTCTTGATCCACATAATGAGCGCCTGCATTGGCCAAGTCGTCACGCAGCGGCGGGTAGCAGGTCAGCGTGCGCCCTTTGGCCAGACCCGCGCTGATCAGAATCTGAGGTCCGTGGCAGATCGCGGCAATCGTCTTGCCTTCCTCATCGAATTTCTGCACGAATTTTTGAATGTCGTGATCGTTGCGAAGAGCTTCAGGAGATGATCCTCCCGGAATCACAACGGCCTGGTAGTCGGAAGCATCGGCGTCTTGAATGCCGAGATCGGTCGTATACTCCGCTTTTTTCTGCTTGCCCTCAAGCTTCTCGCCGGCCTTGAGGCCGATAATCACCGTCTCGTGACCATCCGCGCGGATAGCGTCATACGGTGCTTTCATCTCGCTGTCCTCGAATTGCGGTCCAAGCAGGAATGCGATTTTCGCCATCATAATCCTCTCCTTTGCTGTCGGTCAGTCGAATATAAGTTATATTACCCGTTGGCCCGGAAGCTCAACCTGAACTTTCAGCAGCGAGGCGGGAGCGGCTTTTCGCTCAAGCAAAGAAAGATCAAGGGCTTGTCAGGACTATTCTCCCAACGATAGTTCGACAGATCCCTTCAGCATTTGATTCTCTTTTTGCCCCATTCGAGAAGGAATTCCAAGCTTCTCCATGGAATGGGAAGAGAACGTTACCCGTTTGTAACCTTCGCGCCGTCAGAACGGTCTAGTATACAGAATGAAATCGACCTCTGCTGCCAGAGGCTTATAGATGGAGGAAACAACATGGCGAAACGCAACGAATCGAAAAAGCGAATCCAAGCTTTGCTCCTCGGCTTGACCGGCGCTGCCCTGCTCAGCACGGCCTCTCTGCCCTCCGCTCATGCATCCGCTTTGGCGCCTGGACAAGCTCGCGTCTCCGTCGGCCCGGCCGCCTATGCCTCCCTGCCTGCTTCAACGCAGGCTAAAGCGGCAAGCGTCTCGGTCACCGCCAAAAAAATCGTTCAATCGACATCGGCTTTGAAAGCCGTTCTGTTCGTTCCCGTCGTCTCCGGGCTCAAGGACGCCTCCTACCAGAAATCGCTCAATGAAAAGATGGAGCGCACGGCCATGGCGGACTTGGATGCCGTGAAGAAGCAGGCCGCCTCCGGCCTGGCCGCAGCAAAAAAAGCCGGCAATGAGTTCCATCCTTATGAAATCAAGCTGCAATATTCCGCTGGCTTATCCGGAACGGGTACGGACAGTGCCATTGTTTCCCTCAAGCTCAATACCTACATCTTTGCGGGAGGAGCGCACGGCATTTCCAGGATTGACACCTACAACGTCAAGAACGCCGGCACCGCTTCAGCCGTCACCTTGAAGACGCTGTTCGGGGACTCTTACCCGGCGGCAATCAACACGGAGATCAAGCGGCAAATCGCCCGGAACGCGAATGGTTATTTCAAGGACGCTTTCACCGGCGTGGCGGCGGATCAGTCCTTCTATATCAAGGACGGCAGCGCACAGATCGTCTTCCAGCCTTACGAGATCGCTCCTTATGCGGCTGGAATTCCCGTGTTCGCGGTTCCGCTCCCGGCCTCATCCAAACCGATTCCTGCCGCTTCCGTCCAGGTAGATGCCAAACCGGTCCGTACGGAGGACGAGTTGTATAAAGCCGACATCGATGTTCCCGTCCTGAGCGGGCTGCTCGATGCCAAGTTCCAGGAGGAATGGAATGCGCAGATGGAGCAGGCTGCGGCCAAAGAGCTGGACTCGCTGAAAAAGGCGGCCGCCGAGCGCAAAAAAGCGAACCCAACGAGCTTCATCCCTTCCGAGATCAAGACGACCTTCGAAGTCGCCTCGGACGGTTCGCCGGCTGCCGGTGGAATGGTCTCTATTAAAATGAGCACGTACACCTACGAAGGCGGAGCGAACGGGGATACGCATGTAAGCGCGGCGACCTTCCGAAACGCCTCGCAAGCTTCGCCCGTGACGCTGGCGGCATTGTTCGGCAGCCATTACGAGAGCGAGGTCGGGGCGGCCGTTCAGGCTGCGATCTCCAAGGACAAAGAGAATTACTTTGCCGATGATGACGGCTTCAGAGGCGTGACGGCGGACAGCGTGTTCTACGTGAAAGCCCAGGACGTCTATGTCGTCTTCCAGCAGGGTGAAATCGCTCCCCGCGCGAGCGGCAATCCGGAGTTCAAAATTCCTCTTCCCACCCACGGCGAGGATTCAAAACCTCTGCAGGTCATCGTCGGCAGCAAGGCTTTGAGCGGCGTCCAGGCTGTCCCCAACAAGGACGGGGTTGCGATCGTACCGGTAAGGGATGCGGCCGAAGCGCTCGGCTACAAGCTGAAATGGGATAAGCGCACCTCGACGCTCGAGCTCAGCAAAGGCAGCCAATGGACTGCCGTCACGATCGGCAGCGACTCCTACACCTACAACAAGATGGCCCCGGTCGCGCTCGGAGCCGCTCCGTCCTACGACAGCAAAGGCCGGATGACGGTGCCGCTGGCCTTCTTCACGGAAATCCTCCATGCCAAAGCAAGCTACGGGGACGACAGCGTCACCCTGCAGAAGTAGCAAATCCCCCTTTGCAGACCTAGCGGTCGGCGAAGGGGGATCTGCTTTTAATCCTACTCAGGGGGACTCATTTCAAGCCGCTTTAACGGACTTTCATTTCAATTCGCTTCAAGTGGACGGTCACATCCATCCGCAGAAGCGGCATGGCCTGGAGCCCTGCGCTCCAGCACCCTGCCCGCTCAGGAGTAGTTATGGGATGTCTCCACCGTTCCGTCGGCCCGATGGACGATGGCGCTGCCGCCGCGGTCGGAAGCCGATTTCCTGGCGGCCTCCACCGCCTCTGCCTTGGTGGAATAGGTGTCGCCTTTGTCCGCGCCGGCATCCTTCACCATCCATTCCCCGTCGTGAGGAACGACATGCTGGATGGAGCCTCCGGTTTCGCTGCCGCGCTGTCCGGAACGGCCTTTCGCATCCGAATCCTTCTCCCGGCCGTCGCGCTCTTCGGATTTTTCCGCATGTCCGCCTCCGCCGCCGGGATGCTCCTCCGCCCATTTCTCCGCCTGAGAAGTGGCGATGGCAATCGCCCGGCCCTCCTCGTATCCATCCTTCAGCAGCGCGTTGGCGATCTCCACCGCTTTGTCCCGCACCCGCTTGTCGAGATTTTTCATCGACGGCGGATAATCGTTTTTAGCCCATGGCATCATCGTGCACCTCCGCTTGAAAAATAATCGATCTAAACGATCGTGACGTCTCCCGCACCCGGACGTCCCGGATCGTTGCCGGCATCAAGCTTATGGGTGCGGATCGCTCCGGCGCGCTCCATGATGCCCAGGATGTCTCTTGCATCATGCCGGTCGCCTTCCGCAAACACGAGAATGCGGCCGTCCTTCACCTCGTTCTGGAACCGCTCCGCTTCGCTCTCCGGGAATCCCATCCCGACCAGTCCGCCGACGATGCCGAGCGTGCTGGCTCCGACGGCAGCGCCGCTGATCGCGGCGACGATCGGCCCGGCAGCGAGCAGAGGCCCGATGCCGGGAATCGCCAGCGCTCCAAGACCCGCGAGCAGGCCGACCGCCCCGCCCGCCAGCCCTCCCGTCGTCACGCCGGCGGCAATGCCTTCCGGAGCCATCGTTCCCGATTCGTCCATCATGCCCTCGTAGCGTTCCTTGTCCTGGGTAAGCACCGACAGCTCGTCCCGCTTGAAGCCGGATGCCTGAAGCTCCTCGATTGCTCGAAGAGCATGATCGTCATCGCGGAATACTCCCGCATATCTTATCGTCACGTCGCTCGCCTCCGATTTTTCTGCCCGGTTTCCCTATCGGCCGGACGGGAATTAGGATGTCTTCTTCGTCCTTCTTACCCGGAGCGGAGGAGGCGGAATCGGGATCGGGCGGAAAATCAGGCTTCGAGCAGCTCCCGGATCTCCCGGCAAGAAGCCTCCAGCAGCCCTTCAAGGCGCTCCGCTTCAGGACCGTAGCTGCCGGCGGAATATCTCGCCTTCTGCTCCAGATCGCCTGCAAGGCGGGCAAGCGCGACAAAGCCGATGCTCAAGGAAGCGGATTTGATATGGTGGGACAGGAGCTCCACCTGCTCATGGTTTTCTTCAGCGGCAGCCCGCCTCAGCTGCTCGACCTTGGCGGGTGTGTCCTGCTCGAACAGAAGCACGAGCTCCAGCAGCATGCCGACATCGTCGCCGCTCCACGGAAGAGGTGCGATGTCCGCCAGAGTATCCACGCTGACGAGCTTCGGTTCGTCCGGCGCCGTGTTCGGCGGGGCGAGCGGGCGATGTCCCATCGCGTCGGGCAGCCAGCGGAGCAGAATGCCCGCCAGCTTCTCCAGCGTCACCGGCTTGGCCAGGTAATCGTTCATCCCTGCGCTGATCGAGCGGTCGCGGTCGCCGATCATGGCGTTCGCCGTGAGCGCGATGATCGGCACTGCCGCCATCTCCTCGCGGGCTTCGAGCTTGCGGATTCGGCCTGCCGCCTGGAAGCCGTCCAGCAGCGGCATCTGGTTGTCCATGAGGATGAGGCGCGGCTCATGCTTCTTCCACAGCTCCACCGCCTCCTCGCCATTGCCTGCCGCAATGACGTTGCTGAAGCCGAGCTTGCGCAGCTGCAGCATCGTCACATGCTGATTGACCGGATTGTCCTCCGCCAGCAGGATTACGGTCGCGGTGTCCTTGCCGGCAAGCCCGTCGACGGCCGTCGGCCGTCCCGCCGAATCCGCTGAGCCGCGCTGCTGCTCCTGCTGCTGGAGCTCGACCTCGACCCAGAACTCCGAGCCCTCGCCCAAACGGCTGTCGACCCCGATCTGGCCTCCCATCATTTCAACGAGATGTTTCGTGATCGATAAGCCGAGACCCGTGCTGGAGAACTTGTTCGTCAAGGAGCTGTCGACCTGGTAGAAGGGCGTGAACAGTCTCCTGGCATTCTCCTCCGATATGCCGATTCCGGTATCCCGGATCTCGATGCGGATCTTCTGGCGCCCGCCGCTGCGGGAAAGCAGGTAGAGACGCACTTCGATTTCACCGTCCTGGGTGAACTTGACGGCATTGCCGACCAGATTGATCAGCACCTGCCGGAAGCGGCCGGCGTCCCCGACGACAGGCGTATGGATGCGCGGATCGATATAACAGCGCAGGGAGTCCTGCTGCAGCTGCGCTCTGGACTGCAGCAGCTGCATCGTGTGCTCCAGCGCGGCGCGCAGGTCGAACGGCGCCGTTTCGAGCTTCATTTCTCCCGCCTCGATCTTGGACAGATCAAGAATGTCGTTGATGATGGTGAGCAGCAGCTGCCCGGAGTCCATGATGATGGATACCGACTCCCGCTGCTGCTCGGACATCTCCGACTGGGAAAGCAGCTCGCTCATGGCGATGATTCCGTTCATCGGAGAGCGGATCTCATGGCTCATCGTAGCCAGGAACACGCTCTTCGAGCGGTCGGCGTTCTCGGCGTTCTCCTTGGCCAGCTTCAGCTCGATGTTCGTTTTGGCCAGCTGGCGCTGCAAGGAGACGAGCTCATTGTTCAGGGCGGAGAACTCGTCGAACGTTCTCATCTCCTGCTCCATCTTCTCCACGATCTGATTGGAGAGCTTCTTGATCGTGTCGCGAAGCGTCACCATCTGCTGGTTGTTGATCTTCATCAGCTCATCGTAAAAGAACGAATACCCCGGGTTGTACGTGGAGCCGACGACGAGCAGATGGTCGTCGAAAACGCCCCCGTTGAAATAAAAAAGAACCGGCCTGTCTTCCAGGGTCAGGTTCAATTCCCAATTGAAAATCGCCTTTTCCTGATCAAGCCGGTTTAGAAAGTCGTGAAATTTGAGAGCGTTCATTTCGTCCATCACGGAAATCACATGGCCGCCCCCGCTCAAGCGAGCGGAAATGCCATAGTCGTCTCTGACGATGGTCGAAATTCTTCCTGTGCGGCTGCAGAGAAGGGAGATGACCTTCTGGTCCGTCTTCGGAGCCGCATTGATGCTGTCCATGAACTCACCGCCTTCATCGTTTCGTCAGCTCTCCTGCCTTGAGCACGGATTCCTCCGCGTCGCGTCCATATCCGTCCGCGCCTACTTTCTCCCATAATTCAGGGTCGATATTGAATGGAAACCCTCCGACAAGGATCCGAATCCCGTCGCATTCGGGATCGCGCCGCACCTCGGCGATCAGTTCTTTGACCAGCCCGACGTGATAGGTCATCGTGCAGGAGATGGCCAGCACATCGGCTCCGTACTCCTTGAGGGACCGGATCAGAGGCCCGATCGGCATGTTGGCTCCGACGTAGTACGTATCCCATCCGTTCAGCTCGAAGATATCCGTCACCATGCGCAGTCCGATCTCGTGCAGCTCTCCGCCGACACAGGCCGCGACCAGCTTCTTTCCCTTGCGGGAATGATGGAACAGATAGGGAAACAATTGCGACATGATCAGTTGGGTGGCGGCGCTGCAGTAATGCTCCTGGGCTACCGTCAGCCTGCCGAGCTGCCAGAGCCTGCCGATTTCGTATTGCGACTTCTGGAAAATCTCCAGGTAGATCGTCTGAAGCGGCATCCCGCCGTCGACAAGCCCCATGATGAGGCGGCTGGCTCCGCTCCGGTCTCCTTGCAAAAGCATGGATAAGTAAGCCCGCGCTTCGTCGGCTGCGGCGCTGCTGTCCAGATGGGAGTCCGTCAGCTCCGCATCGGTGTCCAGCTGCCTCAGAGCAGCATCGATATAGGGAGAGACGAGCTCGTAGTCGCGTTTCTCCAGGTGTTTGCCCAGAACGTTTTGAAGACAAAGCATATTGATGTACAGGTCCTCCGTGGAAACCTTATATTGAATCAGCAGCACCCGAAGCCAGGTCATATAGCTGGAGAACAGCAGCGGACTCTGGAGGCTCACGCTTTCGACCAGATACTTCAGGCTGTAGCGGGTGTCCTCAAGCGTCTTCTCGTGGCCGATCCGGCCAAAGCGCTCCGCCAGACCGGGCTGCCTCTCGTACTGAAGCCTTACGATTTCCTCCGCCAAAAAGCTCTCGCCATCGAGGATGGCTCTGCTCGCTTGCGCAGCGTCAACGGACATCGGTCATCACTCTCCTTGGGTATGGATAGGGTCGGAGCGGCGGGCCAGCGACCTCTATTATACCACACTCGGCTGGATGGCCTTTTCAAAGCATCCAGTTTCTACAAAATGGGAGAAAGCAGCCGGCTGACCGATTCCTTGAATTTGTGCCAGGCGGAACGGGAATCGTAGTCTTCCAGGGAAAGCTCCTTGCAGTGCAGCAGATCGTCCTGGAAAATGCGCTGAAGCCGCTGCGCCGTCGCGGAATCATAGATGAAGGCGTTGACCTCGAAGTTGAGCTTGAAGCTGCGGATATCGATGTTGGCCGTGCCGACAGAGGCGATATTGCCGTCAACGACAAGGGTTTTGGCATGCAGGAAGCCGTTGCCGTACTGATAGCATTTCACCCCGGCGGACAGCAGCTCCCCGAAATAGGAATGCGACGCCCAGTAGACGAAGAAGTGGTCCGGCTTGTTCGGCAGCATGACCTTGACGTCCACGCCGGATATCGCGGCCATCTTGAGGGCGTTGAGCAGGCTGTCGTCCGGGACGAAATACGGAGTCTGGAGCATGACCGATATCTTCGCCGCGTTGATCATCTTGATGTAGCCGTTCTTGATATGCTGCCATTCCGAGTCCGGTCCGCTGGAGACGATCTGCATGCCGACGGTGCCCCCCGATGCAGGGGCCGGATAGTAGCGGGAGTCCGTCATGAAAGGCTTGGAGGAGGCGAGGCTCCAGTCCAGCAGGAACCGGCCTTGCAGCTGGGCGACGACGCTGCCTTCGAGGCGCAGATGGGTATCCCGCCAGAAGCCGAATTTCTTCACCTTGCCGACATACTCGTCGCCGATGTTGAAGCCGCCGATGTAGCCGATTTTGCCGTCGATGACGACAATCTTCCGATGGTTGCGGTAGTTCAGCCTCGGGTTGATGAAGAAGATGCGGGACGGGAAAAACGCTCCGACCTGCCCTCCGGCCTTCACGAGCATGCGGAGGTACTTCTTGTTGAGGCGGATGCTCCCGATATCGTCGTAGATCAGCCTCACCTCCACCCCTTGCTCGGCCTTGCGGATAAGCGTGTGCAGGATGCGCTTGCCGAGTTTGTCCGCCCGGATGATGTAGTACATCAGATGGATATGCTCCTGCGCCGCTTCCAAGTCCCGCAGCAGGGCATCGAATTTGGTCTCGCCGTCCGTGAACACCTCGACCTCGTTGTCCTGCGTGTACAGCGAATCGCTCGACACCAGGTTCATGTAGATCATATCCTGGTAATACGTCATGAGCGGGTCATTGAACGAATAAAGCCCGTTCTCGACGATCCGCTGCTGCGTCTTGAGCCGCTGGCGGGCCGCTTTCAGCTGGCTCAGCTTGAACTTGTAGATTTTGCGGCGGCTCAGGTTCTGTCCGAGGAGCAGATACAGGACGAATCCGACACCCGGCAGGAAATAGAGAATCATCAGCCAAGCCCATGTGGCCGCGATATTCCGCCGCTCGAGGAAGATGACGGTGACGGCCAGAATCAGGTTGAGAATATAAAATACGGAGTAGGCTTGCTGAAAATAATGCAACTCGGCACCTGCCCATCTATGAAATCGCTTTGCTTGTCAGCTTCAGTATACCAGACTTTCCGCATCCTTTTTCCATTGATTAGGGCGATCTCCATGCAAGGCCCGCCTTTCATTGACAATGCCGGGCATACGGTCTATTGTGCGGAGAAGAGCGCAAGCGTCTCCCCTGCCGCCCCTTCCGGGGCGGCGGATGACGGCGCCGAACAGGCGGCCGCCGCATCCGGGAGCGCGGTGGATGTAAGCCAGCGAATATGAGAACGATGCCGCATCGACGGCATCCAGCCATGGGAGGCAGGATCATGAACCACAAGCAGGCGGCCGGGGAAAAAGCGGCCGGGGAAGTAAACAGCGGCATGAAGGTCGGGCTCGGCACCGGCTCGACCGTCTACTACACGATTTTGGAGCTCGGAAGACGCGTCAAGGAAGAGGGCCTGGAAATCATCGGCGTGCCGACCTCCGAAGCGACGGACAAGCTCGCCCGCGAGCTCGGCATTCCGCTCGGCGAGCTGTCCGAGCTTGAGCCGCTCGACCTGACGATCGACGGCGCCGACGAGGTGAACGGAACGCTCGATCTCATCAAGGGCGGGGGCGGAGCCCATTTCCGCGAGAAGATGGTGGCGGCTGCCTCCAGGAGGCTCGTCATCGTCGCCGACGAGTCGAAGGTCGTACCGGAGCTCGGACCTTTCCGGCTGCCTGTGGAGGTCGTGCCCTACGGCTGGAAGTCCACCCGGAAGCGCGTCGAGGAGACTGGCTGCTCGGCGGTGCGCCGGGAAAGCGGAGGCGAGCCTGTCCGGACGGACAACGGCAACTACATTCTGGATTGCGACTTCGGCGATATCACGGAGCCTGGCGCCCTGGACGGCAAGCTGAAAAGCCTGCTTGGCGTCGTCGAGACCGGCCTTTTCGTCGGCATGGCGGATTCGGTCTATGTAGCCGGTCCGGACGCGTCCGCGTTCTTCGGCGCGGAACGCCGGCATAAGGATCTCTATATGAAAATCATTATCGACAAAGACACCCCCGCCTCTACGAAAACAACGGGAGACACAGCCCGGCCGGAGCAGGATAAGCGTTCGGAGCCGCTCCGTACGGCGCTCTCCGGCAAGAAGATCGTTCTCACCGGAGGCGGCTCAACCGGCCATGTCAGCGTCAATCTCGCGCTTATCCCGGGCCTGCTCGCGGACGGCTGGAAGATCGACTATATCGGATCGGCAGCCGGAATCGAGCGGGAGCTGATCGAGCCGCTGGACGGCGTCGCCTACCACGCCGTCTCCACCGGCAAGCTGCGCCGCTATATCGACATGAAGAACATGACGGATGCCTTCCGGGTCGTCAAAGGCCTGGCCCAGGCCGCCGCCCTGCTGCGCAGGCTGCGCCCGGACGTCGTCTTCTCCAAGGGCGGGTTCGTCTCCGTTCCGGTCGTCATTGGAGCGAAGCTGAACCGGATTCCCGTCATCATCCATGAATCCGACGTTACCCCCGGGCTCGCGAACCGGATCGCGATGCCGTTCGCCTCGGCGGTCTGCACGACCTTCCCGGAGACGGCGGCCTATATCCGCAAAGGTCCGGAGATCGTGCAGGCCGGAGCTCTCGTGCGTCCGGAGCTGCTGCAGGGCGATGCCGCCCGGGGCAGGCGGCTGTGCGGCTTCTCCGCCGGCAAGCCGGTGCTGCTCGTCATGGGCGGCAGCCTGGGATCGAGGCGCATCAACGAAGCCGTCCGGGAAGCATTGCCGCAGCTGCTGGAGCAGTACCAGGTGGTGCATCTATGCGGCAAAGGACAGCTGCCTGAGGGCAGCCCTGTGAATGACGGCGCAGGCTACCGGGCATTCGAGTATTTGTCGGAGGAGCTGCCGGATGTGCTGGCGATGGCGGAGCTCGTCCTCTCCCGCGCCGGCTCCAACGCGATCTTCGAGCTGCTGGCGCTGCGGAAGCCGATGCTTCTGGTTCCGCTGACGCTCGCCCAGAGCCGCGGCGACCAGCTGCGCAACGCCGCGTCCTTCGAGCAGGCGGGCCTATGCCGAGTGCTGCAGGAGGAGGAGCTCACGGCGGCGTCCTTGCTGGAGCATCTGTCCGTCTTGGAAGAGCAAAAGGCGGATTACCGCGAACGGATGGCCGACGCCGCTCCGGCCGACCCTTTGCCGCTCCTGCGAGGCATCATCGACCAAGCGGCTCGGCAGTAAGCCTCTTATCGAAAGTGCTTCCGCAAGACGATTCCATGACAGACCAAAGAGCCCGTTCCCGCTCGAAGGCCGCTAAAAAATGTCGCTGCGTGCGCGAATCGTTCTTCCAATCGCTGTTGTCCTTCTCCAGAACGATTCCGCACCCTCCGCTTGTTTTTCAGCAGCCCGCTCGCTTGCGGGCTCTTTTTCATTCCGAAAGGACGGCTTCAGCTTTCCTTGAGACTTTTGCACAGGGCATGGACAGCAAATAACAGCAGCCCGCCTGCAAGCGAAAACCGGATCAGGCCGATGAGTTGCCCAGAAGTAGCGCTGAAAGCATAGAGATATGATGTGTCCGAGCTGCCACCGCCCAAAACCGTCGTCAGTTTATAAAGGGCATATGCCGCATTGAACAAAAGCAAATGATAGGAAAGGGATAAGGCGGCAAGACCTTTATCCCTGCTTTTGCCGAAGGCGGCCGCAATCATGAAGACTGAAAATACAAGTACAAGCCCGTAAAGAAATCCCATCCCGCACCTCTCTTCTCCCTTTGACCTCCTGCCCTGGACGATCGATTGCATCATCCCCTGGTAAGGGTTACGCAAATGCTTTTCCTCTTTCTTTAAACGTCCATACAGCTGTTTGGTTGTTTTTCGGCTTTATTTTTCTAGCAGAGAGAAGCTGGCGCGCCTCCTGTCCGATATCGGCAAACATGCGGATATACCCGATTTCCGATCCCTGATCAATCCATGTCTTTCGTCCAAATGGAATCGCCGCAGGCGGAACAAAATAGGATACGCGGGGAGGGAGCAAGACGAAGGCATGCACAGCACGCAAAAACGGCTTCCCGAAGCACTCGAAGCTTTATGTTAATTTCCCTGACGTGTTATTGACACAGAAGCCATATATCCTTCATATTGTGATTCATAGCGGTTATCGTGCTCAGGCAAGCGGGAGGAGCGGGGGATATGGTCAACAAGCTCAGGAAAGCAGCCATTGTCGGAGTGGGCCATGTAGGGGCGAGCTGCGCGTACGCGATGGTGAATCAGGCGGTATGCGACGAAATCATGCTGATCGGCCGAAACCCGAAGCGGACGCGGGCCCAGGCGCTCGACCTCTCCCATTGCGTCGACTTCAGCCATTCGCGGACCAAGGTGTACGACGGCACCTTTGAACAATGCGGCGATATGGATATCATCCTCCTGTGCGCAGGGGGCAATCCGATTCCGGGCGGAACCCGTCTCGACCTGCTTGAATCGGCCTATGAGCTGCATGCGGACATCATCGGCAAAATCATGCAGAGCGGTTTCGACGGCATCTTCATCGCCGCCACCAATCCGGTCGACATCGTCACTTATATCGTCTGGAAGCTGTCCGGCCTGCCGCGGGAGCGGATCATCGGCAGCGGCACGTCCATCGACACGGCCAGGCTCAAGACGCTGCTCTCCGAGGACTTGCCTGTCGACCCCCGAAGCGTGCAGGGGTACATCATGGGCGAGCACGGCGAATCGCAGTTCCCGGTATGGTCGCATGTCACGGTCGGCGGCAAGCCGCTGGCCGATATCATCGGCCAGCACCCCGGGCGCTTCGGCCATATGGACATGGAGGAGATCGCCCTGCGCACGCGCAATGCAGGGTGGGAAATCCTGCACGGCAAGGGCTCCACGCATTACGGCATCGCAGCGGCCCTCACCTCGATCGCCCGTTCCGTGCTCAACAACGACCACCGCATCATGGCGGTATCGGCCGTGCTGGACGGCGAATACGGGCAGCGGGATATCGGCATCGGCGTACCGGCCATACTGGGGCGGAGCGGCATCCAGGAAGTGCTGGAGCTTCGGCTCAGCGCCCAGGAGCAGGAACGCTTCGAACGCTCCTGCTCCATTATCCGGGCCGCCATGGATACGCTGCCTCCCTGGTAGGAACAAGTTGCCGGGATGCCCCTACCTTCCTCCGCTTCCGCTATGCTACAATTTTCGCAATACCGCAATCAGCAAGCGGGATCCGGCAATTGCCGAATCCCGCTGGACATGGCAGCCAAGGGGGAACATAAACATGGATATCAGGCATATGAGGCTGGACGAACCGGCCCCGGCCACCTTCAGCGAAGAAAGAGAAGAATACGAGCGCGACTACGCCCGTCTTATCCAGTCCCCGGCGTTTCGACGGCTGCAAGGGAAATCGCAGGTATTCGGCGCCGGCTCCGGAGATTACTACCGGACACGCCTTACCCATTCCCTGGAGGTGTCCCAGATTGCCCGCGAAGCAGCCCGCCGGCTGGCCAAGCATTATCCGTTCGTCGAAAAGGGAGAGCATCCCGGGCTCGTCGTCAGTCCCGCCGTGGTGGAATGCGCGGCTTTGGCTCACGATCTGGGGCACCCCCCTTTCGGCCATCGGGGAGAAGAAGTGCTCAATCGCCTGCTGCAGGAGCAGTACGGCATGAAATATGAAGGCAATGCCCAAAACTTCCGCATTCTCATGTTCCTGGAGAAGCGCGCCGGCAGCGGCAGCGGGCTCGACCTGACAGCCGCGGTGCTGCTTGCCGTCAACAAATACCCTTTCTGCCTCGATGAGCCCGGCCGCCTCAAGGGAGTGTACGCACCGGAATGGGAAATCATTTCCGAGCTGCGCCGCAAGTGGGACATGCCGACAGGCGAGACGACGCTGGAGACGCAGCTGATGGATTTGTGCGACGATATCGCCTACTCCACCCATGACATCGAGGACGGCATCCGCGCTGGCAAAATCGGCATGAACCGGACCTTCTTCGAAAACGACCGGCTCCACGAGCATCTCGTTCAGGAGATCGCCCATGACGAAGGAAATCGGGGCTTTCGCTGGGATGAAGTGGACATCCCCGTCATGGTTCGCCGGGTGCTGGACGATTTCCTGGCTCAGTGGGAAGAAATCTACCAATCCACCGGCCGCGAGTCCTCGCGCACGCGCAGGGAAATCAAGGCCAGATGGGTAAGCACCTTCGCAGGCCGCATCGGCATCATCGACGACGGGGGCTGGAAGCGTGTCACCTTCGTCCGCGATGGCGCTCAGGATCTGGATCTGCTCCGCACGATGGAGATTCTGAAGAAGCTGGCCTGGGTAACGCTCGTCAAGGACTTCCGCGTCCAGCGGCTGCAGCTGCGCAGCGAGATCATGGTCCAGCGGTTGTGGGAAAGCTTTGTCGATCCCGACATGGGCCGCTTGATCATTCCTCCCGATTGGCTCGAGAATTATGAGCGCCATTCGGGCAAATGGAGCTGGCCGCGCTTTGTGGCCGATTATATATCGGGCATGACGGACGCTTATGCGGAGAAGGTGTACGCCGAGCTGTTCGCCAGCAAGTCCGGCTCCATCTATGAAATGGATTGATGACGGCCAGAGATGGCTGCAAGCCCGACAAGGTCAGTCATGAGCTCGGGCGCCGCGCGCTCCTCTGCCTCCCTTTTTGACTGCAAGTCCAATCTTGATTCCAACCACAAAATCCTAGCTGAGACGCAGGTGTATAAATAGAACAACTGGGTACTTGGAGAACTTCGAACTAACTGGGTAAACGTAGAACATCCAACTACCTGGGTACACATAGAACGCTCAACCAACGGGGTGAACATAGAACTCCAACAAACCAGGCGCTCGCAGAATGTCAACTACCTGGATGCTCGATGAAAGCCCAACTACCTGGATCTCATTGAACTTCCAACTCCTTCGATTTGGTCTTTCGCTCTTGCTGACAATCCGACCTTCAATACCAATCCTAGCCGCACGAGCTCTGGCTGCGCTTAGATGCCCCGACTGAACAAAAAAAACAGCCGAGCATTGCTATCGGACATCAGATCCGTTATTTCCTCGAAAATCGCTGATTCTCGGATTTATCGGACATCAGATCCGTTATTTGATCGAAATTCGCTCCGTAAGGCGATAAAAGGCCAAAATAGCGGATCCTATGTCCGATAAATAAGCAAAAGACCTCTTTGCAGGCAAATAACGGATCCTATGTCCGATACTTGCAGGCAAGAGGTCTTTTGTTGTTTTGTCGGCGACATGCGTATGCGGCCTGTCTGAACAAAACCGGTAAAAAGAGCGGCGCCATAGGCCGCATGGTGGCCCGCGGCGGTATTCCTCTGTTCAAGGCAATGTCCGCCATGGCCGGCTTCCATGTCTCTAACTTCGCTTCGCCGCTCCGGCTGCCCGGCTCCCACGTCTCGTTTTGGATCCCACAAGCCTCGCCTTCGGCTAACCCTGCAGCCTCGCTGCGGCTAACCCTGCAGCCTCGCTACGGCTAACCCTGCAGCCTCGCTGCGACTACCCCTGCCGCCCAGCTTCGGCCGTTCCGGCATCCGGAACCTGCTCCGCAGCGGTCCGGTGCAAGCCCGCAGGCCAGAACGCCCAGCGGCCCAGCAGCGCGGTAAGAGCGGGAACGAGGAACGGACGCACGATGAACGTATCGAGCAGGACGCCCAGCGCCGTAATCAAGCCGAACTGAAGCAGCACCTGGATCGGCAGCGTGGCCAGCACGGCGAACGTGCCGGCAAGAATGAGTCCGGCGGATGTAATGACCGGCCCGCTCTCGTTTACGCCCTCGGATATGGCTTGGCGGAGCGGCATATGCCGCCTCTTTTTCCAGATGCCCGACACCATGAAAATGTTGTAGTCCTCGCCCAGCGCCACCAGGAACACGAAGGCATAGAGCGGAATGGCCCCTTGTATCGCGTCGATTCCGATCGCCTGGAGGACGAGCCAGCCGAGCCCGAGAGCGGAGAAATAGCTGAGGATGACGGTTCCGATCAGGTACAGCATGGCGGTTGCCGAGCGCAGGTAGACAAGCAGCAGCAGCGCGATGAGGCCGATGACGACCGGAATGATCAGCCTTGTGTCCGAGGCTTGCGTCGCCCGGGTGTCGTATTGGACCGCCGTCTGGCCGGCAATCCAGACATGGCCTGCCGGATCGGCGGCTCCCGTTCCGGCGAGAGCGCTCTCGGCCAATCTCCTCATCTCGGGAATGCGGTCCATCGCTTCGAGGGAATAGGGGTTGAGGCTCAGCTCCACCGTCCAGGCCCGGATGTCGGGATCAACGGCTCCCTGCTGCGGCTGGGACACGGAGGCTACATAAGGCTGGCTCTTCAGCTCATTCGCGAAGCCGTCCATGCCGCCTCGTCCTTGCGTGTCCGCGATGATGGTGACGGGAGCCAGCTTCCCTTCGGAGAACTGTTCTCCGATGAGGCGGAAGCCTTCTCTGGACTCCATATCGGACGGGAACGAGGAAAGAATGTCGTACGTGAACTTCACCTGAGAGCTGACGGCAGCCAGGGAGCCGAGCAGCAGCAGGGAGATTCCGGCTACTTTCCATGGATGCCGGACGACGAGACGCCCGGTGAGTCCGGAGCGCCGGCTGCTGCGCGGAGAAGGCGCGGGCTTGCCCCGGC
>NZ_CBRA020000129.1:0-43584 GCF_000469945.2 Paenibacillus sp. P22
GCTCCACCGCCGCAGCCCGCCGGCAGGCGGAGCAGGCTGCGCGCTGGCTGCAGACGCATTATGCCGAAGCCGTGTCCATCTCGGAGCTGGCCAAAGCTCTCGGCTACCATCGTTCCCATCTGTCCAAGGTGTTCCGAAGCGTCACCGGCCTCTCTCCCATGCAATATCTCCAAAATATCCGCCTGCGCCGGGCGATGGCGCTGCTCGGCACGGAGCTGAGCGTGGAGCAGGTGGCGGCGTCCTGCGGATTTTCCGATCCGCTCTATTTCTCCCGGCAGTTCAAGCGCAGCGCCGGCTGCTCGCCTTCCGCCTACCGGGCGCGGCTTGTGAACCCATGAACAAAACAGGCAGCCCCGAAGCGATCGCTTCGGGGCTGCCTGTCGGAATGCAAAAAGCAGGTTCTGTCAGACCTGCTGGATCTCTCGACGAGATCCTGTTGCTGCGGAGACAGGTTTTGCCTCTAAACCTGCTGGATCTTGATGAGATTGGTCGCTCCGGAGCGTCCGCTCGGCACGCCGGAGGAGATGACGACATAATCGCCTTCATGCAGCAATCCCGTCTTGCTGCCGTCGACGATCGCGGACTGGAGCAGCTCGTCCGTGCTCGTCGCGCGCTCTCCGAGCACGGGAATGACGCCGCGCAGCAGGCTCAGCTTGGCCGTGACGCGAGGATCCGGCGTGATGGCGATGATAGGAGCCTTCGGCCGGTACTTCGATACCATGCGCGCCGTGAATCCGGATTCCGTCGGCGTCAGGATCGCCTTGGCATCGAGATCGATCGAGGAGCTACGGCCGCCTGGCTGATGACCTCGGTCGTCGTCGTGGCGTGGAGCGCCCGGCGCGACTGGAATTCAAGCCGGTAGTTCAGCATGGACTCCGCCTTGACGGCGATCGAGGCCATGCGGCGCACCGATTCCACCGGATACTTGCCGGCAGCCGTCTCGCCGGAGAGCATGATGCAGTCGGTGCCCTGCTGCACGGCGCCGGCGACGTCGCTCACTTCCGCGCGTGTAGGGCGCGGGTTGACCTGCATCGACTCCAGCATATGGGTGGCGACGATGACCGGCTTGCCTGCAATGTTGCACTTCGTAATCATTTCTTCCTGAAGGGCAGGCACGTCCTCGACCGGAATCTCCACGCCGAGGTCGCCGCGGGCGACCATGATGCCGTCCGATGCCTCGATGATGGCATCCAGGTTCTCGACGCCTTCGTCATTTTCGATTTTGGAGATGATCTGGATATGTCCGGCGCCGTTCTCTTCGAGAATCTGGCGGATCTCCATGATGTCTTCCGCTTTGCGGACGAACGAGGCGGCGATGATGTCCACGTTCTCGCCGATCCCGAAGTGGATATGCTTGACGTCGCGCTCCGTGACGCCGGGCAGGCGGGTGCGCACGCCGGGCAGGTTGACGCCTTTGCGGGGCTTCAGCATGCCGCCGCTGACGATCTCGCAGCGGATCTCGGTGCCGCCGGATTCCTTCACCTTCAGCTCGATCAGGCCGTCGTCGATCAGAATCGTGCTGCCTTCATGCACATCCTCCGGCAAGCCGGGGTAGTTGACGGAGATGCGGGATGCGTCGCCTTCGAGCTCGATCGTGGTGAGCACCAGCTCGGCGCCCGTCTGCAGGTGGACCGATGGGGCGGAGAGCTTGCCGATCCGCACCTCGGGTCCTTTGATGTCCATCAGGATGGGAACAAGCTGGCCGCCGACAGCGGCCGAAGCCTCGCGGACCGAGCGGATGCGGGCGGCATGATCCTCCAGCTCACCGTGAGCCATGTTGATGCGGGCCACGTTCATGCCGGCCTCCATCATTTGCTTGAGGGTGTCGACCGACTCGCTTGCCGGACCGAGCGTACATACGATTTTTGTTTTGCGCAGCATAATTGAAGTCCTCCTAGGTGTTTGCTTCCTCCATTGTACCTGTTGAAGAAGACCAAAACGACGTCCTATAGTATAATAAAAAACCTATAGTACGATAAAAGGAGCCAACCGATGGCGCAATTGCCCAACAACTGGGATATCAACCGGATTCAAGGAAATTCCGAATCGCTGATCAGCCGCCGATCGGACGATCGGAATGCATTGCTGCTGGCCAGCTACGGCAAGTTCACGCTTGAAATAGACGGGGAGCCGATCGGGACCGCCCGAGGAGACCTCATCTTCATTCCCGCGGCGGCAGAGGCCAGGTCCGTCGCTCTGCCGGGAGTGTTTCATGAGATGTATGTCATCTGGTTCAGCATGGAATCATCCCTGGCCTCCGGCTTTCCCCTTCCGCAGAGATGGGATCGGACAAGGCCTGCCGCTTATGATCTGCTGCTCGACCGGATCAAGTCGATGCTCGGCGAAAGCAAGGAGGGACTGCCCTACTCGCGCTTGCTGGGAACGGGGCTGCTGCTGGAAATAGTGGCTTTATGGGGAAGAGAGCGGTCCAAGGGTGAAGCCAAGGCAGCCGGAAGCCGCCATATCGACAAGATGAAAGCTTTCCTTCAGGATCATTACCGGGAGCATGTGACCAAGGAAGAGCTTGGCGAATGCATCGGCCGCACGCCGAATTATGCCGCTTCGCTGTTCCGAAGCGGCACCGGTCAGACCATCAGCGGTTATGTCCATTCCTTGCGGATGAAAACGGCGGTGTATATGCTGCAGGAATCGCTGCTCACCGTGGAAGAAATCGCGGCCTATCTCGGCTATGCCGAGGTATCCTACTTTCAGCGGGTGTTCAAGCGCTCCTACGGAGAACCGCCGTCTATGTACGCCAGCCGCATCCGCTAGGATGAGCTGGAGGCTCCTCAGATTTTGCCGGAGCCGTCTTCTTCGGCATCGATCGACTCAATGTGTTCATTAATGACGAAATCCGAGACGTCCAGATCGTCGTGCGAAGCCGCCGATGCGATGACCGCGAGCTCGCGATCTTCGCCGCGGTCCCAGAACTTGATTCCGGATGCCAAGGTTTCGGCCGTTTGAATGGCTTTATCCTTCAACGCCGTTGCTCCGGCAGCCGTCTGCCTTGCCGCTGCCGCAGCCTTGTCGCCGATGATCTCGCCGATTTCAACCGCCGTGTCGGCCGCCTTGGCCGCATACTCGCCGATGTCGGAGCGCAGCTCGCGGCCCGACTTCGGAGCCAGCAGCAGCGCCGTCACCGATCCGACGATACCTCCCGCAATCGCGCCCCATGCAAATCCATATTTCTTCTTCGCCATCTTAATCGCTCCCTTCCTCGTTAGGGTTCCCATTGTTCCGTCCGGAACATGCAGAGATTCCAAGCTTTTCGCGGCGGCTGCGCCAAAACATCCATCCTTCGAGCGCGACCTCGGCGATGCCGATCGCCTGATCGATCTGCTCCCGGTATTTGCCGGCCGCCTGCTCCACGCGGACTGCAGCCGATTCGGCCGTGTCCGCAGCCGCATGGGCGAGCTTTCGCGCCGCGAGCTGCGCATGGTTCGCTGCGTCCTGCAGCTTGAGAGCGGATTCCAGCACCGGACCGAGCAGCATCAGCTGCCTCCTCGCTTCCTCGGCCGCCTCTCTTGCGGGCCGCAGAGCATGGCGCGCATCGCTCAGAAGCTCGTCAAGCTGCTCCAGCGATTTGTTTCCTGACGACTGGGCTTCTTCCATCCACGCTTTCAGACGGCGAAGCACCCCGACGAACTGCCATGCAGCCGCAGCGACCGCGATTGCCGCCACGGCGGCGCCCAGCGCCGCGATCCAAGCTGCCATGCCTCCACCTCCTGCATGTTCCGGTTCCGGGCGGGAGCCCATTGCCTGAGATCAGTAGATGCGGCGTGGGCTTGGCTTGACACTTCAATCTCAAAATAAAAAAACCGCCCATTGAAAGGCGGCTTCAAAACGGGCAGTCGCGATGTTATTGTTCCTTGGCGAGATAAATCTCCACCTGTTCCCGGAAGCTTGCCAGCCAGCCGGGAAGCTGCGCCGTGAATGGATGCAGCTCGCTTCGCGGCCAGTCATAATATTCCTGAACGAGCTTGCGGCGCAGCGAGGCCAGCTCCGCCAAGCTGCGGGCAAGCCCGGCATCGATGACTTCCTCGCCGCCGATGATTTCGACAATATCCTCGTAGCTGCTGGCATCCCTCATGATATAACCGTCGATGAGGCAGCTGCCTACGTCGGTCACGGTTTCGATCGCCAGATGGAGAGCCCTTTCCTGGGCAAGCCCTTGAAGCAGGGTTCCCTGCCAGCCGGCCGCCAGCTCCCTCAGCGCCTGCTCAAGCTCCGGCATGGCGCCGAGCCTGAGACGGATGTCTTGCACGTTGACGTAATACATGAAGCGCCTCCGTTATCGGTTATTCTTTTTTCTGCCGCGCCGTTTCAGCCAGACGATCATGATGATGCTGCTGACGATGACGACGAACAGATAGACGATCATCTGATAAAAATCTTCCCCAAGCGATTCTTCCTGCATAGTTACGCACCTTCCTTAAGAAGCCGGAGCTCCTCCTGCTTGTTGGTTCAGCCTATGTAGTCCACGCTCACGGAAGATTCGCGGGCCTCGTTCATGTGCTCGATGACCTTCTGGTGAACGGGATGCACCTGGTATTCGCCAAGAGCCTCCAGGGAATCGAACCTGGTCACGAGCGCGATATCGTACGAACGCTCGGAATGGACGACATCAACGCCTACCTCCAGATGCCGGAGCACCTCGATGCGGCCTTCCATGCCGCGAAGGACGGAGGCCGTGCGCTCCACGCTGTCTGCGCTGCGGTCTTTGAGGCGGAAGAACACGATATGGGTCAGCATAGTAGTGAAAACGCTCCCTCTTGATCATGAATCGGCGCGGAACTTGCATCACCTGCATGTCCCGAGCCCTTTTGACCCATAATAACTCAAGCCGCATCATTCGGCAATGCCAGCAGAAGGGAGCAAGAACAGGTGCGTTATCCCGTCACGATCGCCGCGGTCCTGATCAGCCTTGCCCTATGCCTTTTCAGCTCAACGGGGTATGATCCCCATAACTTCTTCTTTTTCATGTTCAGTCCTGTCGCCTGGATCTCGGATGTCTTCTACGATATCCATGCCACGCCGGTCTTGATCATGTACATCCTCACGATCGCCTGTTATGCGGCCATCGGGTATGCCTGCGACCGGATCATCCAAGCCGAGCGCCGCAAAAGAAACGCTGCCTGAAAATCGGAAAGCCCTTGGGGACGCCTGCTTCGTGCAGGTTCCGCAAGGGCTTTTTCCGTTCGCCTGCCGATCCGGGCTCAAGCCGGCTGCAGCCGGCCGTTCTCCAGCTTCAGCACGCGGTCGCAATACTCCAGCACCCGATCGTCATGGGTGACCATGATTCCCGCCTTCTTCTGCGCCTTCACGCCGTCCCGCAGCATGCGGACGACATCCCTTCCGCGCTCGGCATCCAGGCTTGCCGTCGGCTCGTCGGCATAGATGACCGAAGGATCGTTCATCCACGCGCGGGCGACGGCTGTCCGCTGCCGCTCGCCCCCGGACAGCTTCTCGGGATAGGATCTGCTCCTGCGGGCCAGCCCCAGCAGCTCCAGCAGCTCCTTGGCCCGCTTCGAGGCTTCGGCGGCCGGAGTTCCGGCCAGCTTGGCGACCAGCAGCAGCTGCTCCTCGACGCGCAGGTACGGAATGAGGTTCGCGGATTGAAACACGAAGCCGAGCTTGGTGAGCCGCAGATCCGCCAGCTGCCCGGCGTCCATGCCGCCGAGCGGCCGCCCGTCTACGCTCACCTCGCCTCCGGTCGGAGACAGCAGCGCTCCGGCGATCGAGAGGAAGGTGCTTTTGCCGGAGCCGGAAGGTCCGGTCACGGCGACCAGCTCCCCCTCTCCGACTTCCAGCGACAAGCCGTCCAGAATCGTTACGCTTGATTCGCCGTCCTGGAACGTCTGGGTCACATTTTCCATAAGCAATCTCGGTTTCATCATGCCGTCCTCCCTATCGCATCCAGCGCGTCGGTGCGCGCCACCTTAATGACAGACAACAGCGAGCCGACTATCGAAGTAGCTAGAAACAAGGCGCAGGTGAAGGCCGTCGTGCCGGCATCGAGCTGGAACGGGACCGTGGAGGGCATCGCCGCACGCATCGCCCAGATGAGCAGCAGGCTCCCCGTCAAGCTGGCCGCGGCAAGCAGGAGCACCTGCCAGAGGACGCTTGCCGACAAATAGCCGGTTCTGGAGCCGATCGCCTTCAAGATGCCGAATTGGCTCGTCTTCTGGATGGTCATGACATAAAAGAACACCGCCAGGACGAATGCCGATATGACGAACAGAAACGCGATCATCATGACCAGCGTGCCTTGCTCCTCGGAATAGCCGGGAATCGCCTGGATGATCTGCTTCTTGGCGAGCAGCTCCGTGCCGGGCAGCTTGCCCTGCAGCGCTTGCGCATCGGCCTGGCTGCCGCGGAAAGCGATCGTGTTGTAGCCGCTTTCCCGTCCGGACTGCTGCAGCTTGCTCCATTCCGCGGGGCTGACGAACGCCGCCGGCGTATGGCTGTAGGATTCATCCTTCACGAAGCCGGCGACGGTCCAGCTGCGGCCCGTTACCGTGTCGGTAAGCTTCGTCCCGAGCTCGACTCCCGATTCCGACAGCTTCCGGTCCACGAGTATGGCGCCATCCGTTCCTGCGGCCGGCTTCGTCCCCTCGACAACGGGCGGCGCCAGCCATCCTTCCGGCTCCACGGACATGAGCGCGGCATCCAGCTTGGCCCCCGTCGCCTCGTTCTGAAGCGAAGCCATGCGCACGCCAAGCAGCTGGACGGCTTCCTCCCCGGCTGCCTCCTTGGCCGCTGCCGCCTGCTCCGGCGTTATCGCCGAGCGGGCGAGCCGGCTGTCCGAGCCTTTCTGGACAATAAAGTAATCGGCCTTCATATTCACGACCGAGGATGCGTTCGCATAGGACAATCCTTGCGCCAGCCCGGTCACGAACAGCACCAGAAAAGATACGAGCAGCATGATCGTCGTGATCAGCGCGTACTTCAGCTTGGAATGCCTGATTTCCCGCAAAGCCAAAAACATGAACATCTCCTCCTTCTCATGCCTTCAGCTTAGAGCTGCTGCGTGAACGGAGCGTGAACCGGAGATTACAAGCGGCCGCATGGCTCCGGGCTGAGCAGCCGGACGCCGCTTCCGCCCGGGCAATTCGAGCAGAAAGCTCAGCGGCTGCGCCGGCCGCATCTCGGAGCGATCGCCAGATCGCTGAAACGCAAAAAAAAGCGTTCCTCCTCTTAAGGAGAAACGCTTTTCCCATCTGCATGCTACTCGACGACGAGCTCGGATACCATGTTCGCATGTCCGGTTCCGCACATGACGGAACAGTGCATTTTGTAGCGGCCCGGCTTGTCGAAGGTAACTTCCTGCTCCATCTTGTCGCCTTGCAGGTCGATGCCGAAGTCCTCGATGGCAAGGCCGTGCATGCCGCTCTTGTTGTGCAGGACGAGCTTGTACTTCTGGCCGGCCTTGACTTTGTATTCCTTCTGGTCGAACACGAAGTCCTGCGATGCGGTTACCTTCAGCAGCTCGACGCCCTCGGGCAGTCCGGCGCTTTCGTCCTTCGGAGGCAGCGGAAGTCCGAGCGTCAGCATGTACAGACCCAGCAGGGCTGCGATAATCAGCATTGTCGACATTACGTATTTCATGCGTTCCTTGCTCCCCTTCATGCTTAGATGAGATGCCCATATTTGACCATGACTGCTTCTATAATACCTAAGAACAGGAAATGATCACAAGCTTTAACCGTTTTCAATTTTATTTTATCCCGAAATGTTTGACAGATTCATGAACATTCCGTGGCGATCATGAATCTTTTTTTTGCGGAAGATTTCAATGAAAGCCTTGATCCTTCCCGGCAGCGGCAAGCCGATCCGGCCGTAATTCTCCGTGATGGACAACAGCTCGTTGCCCGTATAAAAGAAGATCGCAGCCGTCATGACGGCGTTGCCTCCCATAAGCTCGTCTATCCGGTGCGCGATGAGGATGACGAGCAGCGTCAGTCCCTTGCGGGCCAGCCCCCACCAGCCGACGAGGCTGCTCAGACGCCTGCCTTCGCTCAGCGAGGCCGCCATTCCGGAAATATAATCGACCGCCATGCAGACGAGCAGCAGCGTCAGCGATTGATGCCAGGCGCCGAACGCAAACCCGATCATGGAGCCGATGATCGCAACAAGCGAGCCCGTGGAAGAATCTTTCATTCCTGCTCCCCCCTCTATCAGCATTTGATAGATTATCCTATGCCGATAACAGGGGGATGCGATGGTTGTCCGCCTTTTTACCGCTGGCCAGGCTCAGGTCAGATCGAATTTGCCGGTGTGGACCAGGTCGAAATGAACGTCGACCTTCAGCTCGCCGGGAATCGGGATCCATTCGCCGGCTTTGGTCAGCTGCTTCCACAGCTTGTTGTGATTCCGGTAGAGGAATTCTTCCAGCTGCAGGATGTCTACGTGCTTGCTGCAGCCGATCGCGAACGTCCGCTCGATTTCAGCCTTTATCTTCTGTTCGACCTGACGGGATATTTCCCGCTCCGTCATCGGGCCGGTCAGCTCGATCAGATGGCCCTTCGCGCGGATATCCAGCTTGATCTCGGGATTCTGGCCCGCTTGCACGAGACGGTAGGCAGGCTTGGAGGAAGTGATGTTCAAGGTTGCGATATTCTCTTGCCGCCCTCCGTCCTTGCCCGAATTCAACCCGGTGTAGATATAATGCTGCTGGAAGGTCGGATCGATCCAGCGCATGCCGCCGATTTCATCGACATCCATGAACGGCTTCGCTTTTTTCAGATAGAAGGGGACGATGCCCTCATACTGCTGGACCAAAAGCTTCTTCTCCGATTCCTGCCAGTCGCTGGCATTGGTTCCGATGACGGGAAGCACCGCCGTGAACCCCGGTTCTTCCATCGCCTTGACAAGCTCCTGCATCGTAACCGGGCGGATCAGGCTGTTTTGGTTGAACTGGATCTTGGGGTTGTACATGATGCTCAGCAGAGGCGAGCGGCCGAAAAAGGTGTCGGTGTTGAACAGCTTCTCGAACGGCTCTCTAGTGACGAATACGAGCGAAGTGTACCGGGAAGCCCTTTGCCGGTTGTTGGCATCCAGGATATCCTCCATGCGGGACAGCGCCCGTTCTTGAACGACCAGCACCTTCATATGGTCCAGGTTGACCTCGAACTGCGACGACTTCTGCAGATCGCCCAATGCGGTGAGCATCGTCTTTCCTTTTCCATTGCCGACCCATACGGTAGTCCCGTTTGTACTCATCGGATCCTGGGATTTGGCGACCGAGCTCATCTGCATGAGCTGCACGGTCATCCTGTACTGGCCGTCCGCATAATCGATCCCCAGCGCCGTCACATAGCCTTGATCGGTCAGGTCGACTTCATCCCAGCATCCAGCGGTCAGCAGAGACAAGGCGGCAAGCACGGCAAGCAGCAGCCCGGCCCTCATCAGAATCGGCCTCCCTTTCTCCGCCGCTTGACCCAAGGCAGCTGCAGGAATGCCTGCGGCATCAGCCTGAACCTCATCGTAGCGAGGGGAGCCATATAAGGCCTTCCGAACGATTCCAGCGAGCACAGGTGGATGACGATCGCGAACATCGAGAGGAAAAAGCCGAGCATGCCCATGAACGAGACCATGACCAGCACGAGCAGCCGCAGCACTGTGACCGTCCCGTTGAGCGTCTGGTTCACAAGGGCGAACGTGGACACGGCCGTCACGGCCGCGACGACCAGCATCGTGGGCGAAGTGAGCCCGGCGTCGATCGCCGCATTGCCGACGATCAGCCCCCCTACGACCGACACGGTCTGGCCGACCGCCCGCGGGAGCCTGACCCCTGCTTCCCGGAACAGCTCGAACATGAGCAGCATGAGGAACATCTCCATGGTGGTCGATACCGGGAGGCCGTTCCGGGACGTGGAAATGGTCGCGAGCAGGTTGAAGGGAATCTGATCGGTATTGAAGGAGCAGAGAGCGATCCAGAAGCCCGGCAGGAAGATGCTGAAAAAAAAGCCCCAAGAAACGCAAAAGCCTCTCTAAGGAAACATAAAAATAAGGCATATGCAGATCTTCGGGAGACTTGACGAGGAAGGCCAGATCGGTCGGCCCCATGATGACCGCAGGATTGCCGTTGACGATGACGATGAACCGCCCCGACATAAGCGAGGAGGCGGCATAATCGGGACGGCCGGTGTAGGTCGTCAGAGGGAACAGCGTAAAGCGCTTGTCGGAAATCAGGGATTCGATCTGGGTGCTGCTGTCGATGGAAACGACGTTCTTCGCGATCTCCTGCAGCCTGCGCCTCGCTTCGGCGATCATCTCCTCGTCCGCGAGACTGGCCATATACATCAGGGCGACCTGGGTTCCCGATCTGGAACCGATCGTCATGATCTCGCACTGGAGATCAGGCGTCTTGAGACGGCGGCGGACCAAGCTGATGTTGACGTTGACGCTTTCCACAAAGCCGTCCCTCGGTCCTTTGAGCGACACCTCCATGACGGATTCGTCGGGCTGCCGCTCCGTCAGGTTCCCGATGAAGGAGGCGTAGATTCTGGCCCCTTCGTCCAGCACGATCAGGACGGCGCCGCTGAACAGCATTTCAAAAAGATCCTGGCCGGCGTCCGACTCGTCGCTGATCATCATGAGATTGGTGTCGGAGCCCTCCTTCAGCCTGCCTCCGTCCGTCTGGAGAGCGGGCAGCAGAGACTGCTGGAGCAAGGAAGTATCCACCATCTGGGTGCAGTAGAATAAAGTCGCGGGAAAGTGCTCGCCGTTTTCGAGAATGAAGCTGGTCTCGATATGGACGACATCCTGGCAGCCTTCGAGCTTTTCCTGCAGCTGCCGCAGCGTCCATTTGGAGCCGGAGGCTGCGGCAGTCCCGTCGTCGGCAGACGACGAGGACGTCCTGCTTTGGGAATAGGCACTATTCTGGGTCTGCTGGCTCATGACGGCCCTCCATTTCCTTCCGCTGGCATCCCGGCCGCAGAGGTTTTCTTGTCGCTGCTGCGCGCGTCCATGACCGTCAGCAGCCAGATGATCATGCTGATGGCGACGACGGCAGCACCCGCGATGGGAAAGTAATACATCATGATTTTGCGGTAAAGCACCATATTGTCGCTGATTGCCTGACACAAAGGAACGAGCAGGACCAGCAGGACGATCGCGAATCCCCACTTTTTGCCCTTTGAACGAAGGGACAGCATGTCGGCCATGAGGAACAGCGACAGCGACAGCCGAATCATCGCTCCGGATATCCATTGGTAAATGGCGAAGAAATCCAGATGCTCGATGAACTTGCCGATCTGGACGAGCCTCCACTGGGAAAAGGCCGGGTACCTCATCTTCTCCGCTTCGACCGGCCCGAACTGGGTAATGGCTCCCGTCAGCGGCCCCAGCGTCAGCAGCGACAGGATCGTCATCAGCACGAACATGTGGATCCATTTGAACTTTTTCTTCAGATGATGCTGATAGAGGACGAGCGTATAGAGCTCCACCAGCGCGCAGACGCTGAGCAGCGCCCCGTACCACACGGGAGTCCAGCCATGCTCCAGATACGGCTTCAGATAGGAATAGTCCTTATGGGGCAGATTCGCCGTCATGACGAAGTCTCCGAGAAGCAAGACAAACGGGAGCAGAACGGCCGAGGCGTAGGCGATCGTCCGGAGGCCGGTGCCAACCGCATACAAGACAATGAGGATAATGGCGCTTGAAATGACCCAGGTCGGCGTCTTGGGCAGGTAGGTCGTCTTCGACCATGAGATCGTGTCGACCAGCGTATTGAGCGTAATTCCGAACAGCATGACGGCGAGCGGGAATTTGAGCGTCCAGGAGCCGGCTCTGCCCATAACCCTCTCCAGCATGGACTTCAAGGATCCGTTCAGCCGCTTCATCGTGCCGTATACGGGAAAGCTGACCCATAAAACGGCGATGATCCAAGCGATCACCGGACACATCCAGCTGTCCCGCTTGGCGGTGTGCAGAATAAGAGGCACGATGAGGACATGGTTGACGAGGCCGACAGACAGGATTTGGATCATGACAGCCGGCAGCAGGCCGAACAAATTCGTTTTTTTCATCTCCGCACCTCTTTCGAGGTTAGATTATCCCTCTGGCGGAAACTTTATCCACTGAAGCCTGGAGCCCCTCTGCTACAGCCATTGTCCGCGGATCGCAGTGGGCCGAATTAATCCCCGGGGAAAAGAAAAAAGCCGCCCCCGGCTGGAGGCGGCTGAAAAACAAGCGAAAGGCGCGGAATCGTTCTGGAGAAACGAATGGGGTCGCCTTTGTCACCGGATTTCGACCGCAACAATGGCAAGGATCAGATAAATTCGGGGACAACGGCGATCGGAAGAATGATCCGCGAACGCAGAAGACAGCTTTTTCAGCGGCCTCCCCTGCTGGCCCCGCTTCTTGCGCGTCGGCATTCAGGTACGGGTGCGGCCGCTTATTCGATGTAGATCATTTTGCGGGTCATGCCCCCGTCGACCGTCACATTCGTACCCGTGACGAAATCGTTGTCCGGATCGGTCAAGTAGAAGCAGGCCCGGACGACATCCTCCGGACGTCCTACCCTTCCCGCCGGATGCTGCCTGTGGTCGGCTTCGCTCAGCTTGGCCGTGCTGCCGGTCTCGATCCAGCCCGGGCTCACGGAATTGACCCGGATGGCTTCCCCGCCGAGCGACAACGCCAAGGCGTGCGTAAGCGACAGGATCCCTCCCTTGGAGGCGGCGTACGCTTCGGAGGAAGGCTCCGACATGAACGCGCGCGTCGAGGCCATATTGACGATGGAGCCTCCCCGGCCGTCCTCCTTCATCAGGAGGGCCGCAGCGCGGCTGCAGAGGAAGGTGCCGCGCAGGTTGCTGTTCAGCACCTCGTCCCATTCCTCCACCTTCAGCTCCCAGATGGACTTGAAGGCGCTGATGCCGGCATTGTTAATCAGAATGTCGACTCTTCCATACCTTTCCTTGATGCCTGCGAACAAAGCGGCGATGTCCTCAGGCTTGCCGAGATCGGCCGTCCATGCCGAGCAGCTTCCTCCGCTTGCCCGGATCAGAGACGCGGTTTCATCGGCGCCGGCCCGATTTCGGTCGACAAGCACGGCATCCGCGCCTTCCGCAGCGTATCCCAGCGCGACTGCACGTCCGATTCCGGAGCCGGCTCCGGTCACGACGACCGTCTTTCCTTTGAATCTCACCCTGCATCCTCCCCTTTCGGCGTTCCTGCCTGCCTATCATACTTTACCTTGGGGAGCCGCCGTCAAACCTGCAAAAAAGCCGGACCCGGCTTCCGCCCGGTCCGGCCCCCTTCGCGCTTGGCGCTTGCCCCGGTCAGCCTGTCGAAGGGCTGTTCGGCACATGGCCTTTCTGGTTCCTGTTCTCGTTCGTGGAAGCGGCAAGATTGTTCTCGGCTTCCTTGCTCCGCTCCGCGTATCCTTTCTGCTTGTCCTCGAACGAATGCTTTTTGTTGCGCGACATGGCTCATGCCTCCTTTCTCGCCTGGACCTGCACCCGCTCCGCTGGCAGGCGGCCCGACAGCGGCACGGCCTGCAGACAGCCGGACTGGCAGGCGGCCAGCCAGGCAGCGAAGCCTGCTTAGAATGCCCATGCCGGACGGAAGTCATGACGGCGTCGGCCCTTTTGTTTCCCTTTTGGCGCCAAACTCGTTAAAATATAGACCGTATTCATTATCGGCACAGAGAGGAAGCGTTCCATGATCATCAAACCAAGAACCCGCGGCTTCATCTGCACGACAGCCCATCCGGAAGGCTGCGCCAAACAGGTCCAGGAGCAGATCGACTACATACAAAGCCAGCCGAAGTGGGAAGGCCCCAAGCGCGTGCTCGTGCTCGGCGCTTCGACCGGATATGGCCTGTCTGCCCGCATCGCCGCCGCATTCGGAGCCGGCGCCGACACGATCGGCGTCTTCCGCCCGAGCGCCGCTACCGACAAGCGCACCGCGTCCGCCGGCTGGTACAACTCGGCCGCATTCGAGCGCAAGGCGGCCGAGGCTGGACTGAAGTCCATCAGCGTGACGGGAGACGCCTTCACCGACGAGACGAAGGACCGCGTCCTTGACGCCATCGCCAAGGAATTCGGCCAGGTGGATCTCGTCGTCTACAGCGTCGCGGCTCCCCGCCGTACCGATCCCGATACGGGAGAGACGTTCAACTCGGTGCTGAAGCCGATCGGCGCTCCTTACAGCAACAAAACCGTCAACTTCCATACCGGCGAAGTGACCGACGTAACGATCGAGCCGGCCGAAGGCGACGACATCGCCCAGACGGTAGCCGTCATGGGCGGAGCCGACTGGCAGCGCTGGATCGACCGGCTGCAGGCTGCCGGCCTGCTCGCCGAAGGCGCGGTGACAATCGCCTATTCCTATATCGGTTCGGAAATCACGCAGGCCATCTACCGCGACGGCACGATCGGGCAGGCCAAGGACGACCTGGAAGCGACGGCGCTGCGCCTCGGAGATCAGCTCTCCCCGATCGGCGGCCGCGCTTACGTATCGGTCAGCAAGGCGCTCGTGACGCAGTCGAGCTCGGCGATTCCCGTCGTTCCCCTCTACGTCTCGGCTCTCTACAAGATCATGAAGGAGAAGGGCCTGCACGAGAATACGATCCAGCAGTCCCACCGCCTCTTCGCCGACCGCCTCTACCATCCGGCCGGCACGCCGGTCGACGAGAAGGGCCGCATCCGCATCGACGACTGGGAGCTGCGAGCGGACGTGCAGGAGGAAGTGGATGCCGTCTGGAACCGCGTCGACACCGATTCCATCTACAGCCTGACGGATCTCGAAGGCTACCGCCGCGAATTTTTCCAGCTGTTCGGATTCGAGACGGAAGGCGTCGATTACGACCAGGATGTCGACCCCCAGGTCGAGATTCCGGGCGCCAAATAAGAACAAAAAAAACGCCTGCGAAGGCGTTTTTTTTTCATTTACGACTGAGAATGGGAATCCTCGTCTTCAAGAACGAAAACGCTGATCTCCCCAAACAGACGGCCCGACAGGTCATGGATATCTCCCGCCTGGCCCGCGATTCCCCGGATCGCCTCATGCTGCTCCGTGCTCAAGGCGCTCATCCGCTCCACTCCCGCTGCGGTCTGCCCGGCTATGGCGGCGACGCTGCGGACCGCTTCGGCCAGCTCCTCGTTGCTGCTGCGCGTGCGCTGCACCTGGCCGTGGACATGATGGATGCGGGTGCCGATGTCTTCCATGGAACGGCTGATGGATTCGAAGGCGTCGAGCGTGACCGCGACCTGTCCTTCCTGCTCGTCAAGTCCGCGCTTCGTCTCCAGCATGGACTCCCGGAAGCTCGCCATCCCTTCCTGGAGCCTTTCGATCAAGCCGCCGATATGGAAGGTCGACTGCTTCGTCTGGGACGCCAGCTGGCGGACCTCCTCCGCGATGACGGCGAAGCCTCTGCCGTGGACGCCGGCTTGGGCCGCTTCGATAGAGGCATTCAAGGCCAGAATTTGCGTCTGGGCCGATATCTGCGCGATCAGCCGCGTCACGCCGGTAATTTCCTCCGACTGGCGGCTCAGCGTATCCAGCTGCCTGTACATCCCCTCGATCGATTCGCCGGAGCGTCTCGCCGAACCGCCCAGCTCTCCCATCGCCGACAGCCCGTTGCCGATATTGGCGCCGGACTGCTTCCTTGCCGACATGACGGCGTCCATCGCCTCCAGCATCTCATCGAGCTCATGCTCGAGCCGCCCGATAAGCAGGGCGCTGTGCTCCGACAATCCGGACTGCTGCTGCGCACCGGCGGAAATCTCCCCGATGGAAACGAGAATGTCCTCGTTGGCCTTGGCCGTCACGCCGGCAGAGGAGCGGAACGACTCGGAGTAGTCCGTCATCGAGGCGGCCACTCCGCGCGTCTGGCCCAGCATGCTGCGGACCTTGGACACCATATCGTCGAAGTGCCGGCTAAGCTCGCCGAGCTCGTCCCGCCTGCGGGAATTGATCCGCACGCGCATATCCCCGGCCGCCAGCGCCGCGACCGCCTTCTGCAGCCGGTTGACCGAGGAGGCGAACGAGCGGATCAGGAAGAAGGCGACCAGAACCGTGAACAGGAGGACGATGCCGAGTCCGTACAGGGCGGCATCCGATGTTTGGCTGAGCAGCTCGAACGACCGCTCCTGGGCCGACCGCGCGTTCCGGTCTGCTGCCGCTCCCAGCCGCGAGGTGATGTCGAGCATGTTCTGGCTTTCCGCCGACGCTTTCGTATGGAGCTGATCGACTTTTTCGAGGACGGCGAGCGGATCCATGTCGGGATCGTCGAGAGCCTCCACCATGCCGGCAAAATCCTTCTCGTACTCGCCGACCTTGCTTTTCAGATTGGATAGATCCTCCGCAGCCGTTCCTCCTTCCGGAAACGACAGCTTGTCCAGCTCCTTGTGCAGGGCGGCGCTCATCGTCCCGAACGGCTTGGCCGTATCCGTGTCGCTCGTCTGCTTCAGCTGGCTCTCGGCCGCGTTCAGTTCCTGCAGGAACTGATTGATCTTGGCCGTCGTGATCCGCTTCTCCATCTCCGTCTTCAGCTGCGTCATGGAATTCCTGACGCCGCCCTGCATGCCGTCCTGATAAAGGACCGCCGCCAGGAAAAAGAGGGCAATAAAGAGGAAGCTTGCCGCCAGCTTCATTTTCATGGACCTTGCAACCGCGCTTATCTTCTTCATCTCGTCAGCCCCCGCATGATGCCAATTTATGCTAGTTCCGCATCTATCCTAGCAGAGGAAAGTTAACGAACATGAGGATTTTCATTAACTCCCTGTTAACGTTGGGACTTCCGGAGAAGGACTTCAGTCCTGCCTCGATCGGTTGTTTATGCTCGTTATTTTGTATTGACAACCTCCTTCCGCTCGTTTTATAGTGGGAAACGAACTAATACTGATAATCATTATCAATTAAAAAGGGGAGTTCATTTTGAAAAAGCTTCTAGTTCCTGCCCTGCTGGCCCTGGTCCTTGTCCTGAGCGCATGCGGCAGCACAACCTCGGAAAATGCAGGCAGCGCAAATACAGGCAGCGCCAACGCCGGAGCCGCTCAAAACACCGCCTCCGGAACGGAAACTGCGGCCGGGCCGGCAGCGACAGGAACGATTACATATCAATCGGAAAATGGTCCCGTCGAAGTGCCGGCCAATCCGCAGCGGGTCGTCGTCCTCGCCTCCTATACAGGCAACGTGATTGCGCTCGGGGTCAACCTGGTCGGCGTGGACAGCTGGTCCAAAGACAATCCCCGCTTCCAGGATAAGCTAGCAGGCGCTCAGGAAGTCAGCGCGGACAGCCTGGAGAAGATCGTGGAGCTGAACCCCGATCTCATCATCGCGGCGTCGACGGACAAGAACATCGACAAGCTCAAGGAAATCGCTCCTACCGTCACGTTCACCTACAACAAGGTCGACTACCTGACCCAGCATCTGGAGATCGGCAAGCTGCTGAACAAGGAAAAAGAAGCCCAGGCCTGGATCGACGACTTCAAAGCGCGCTCCAAGGCTGCCGGCGAGGAGATCCGGGCGAAGATCGGAGAGGACGCGACCGTCTCGGTCACCGAGAACTTCGACAAGCAGATCTACGTATTCGGAGACGCATGGGGACGCGGAACGGAGATCCTCTACCAGGAAATGAAGCTGAAGATGCCGCAAAAGGTCATCGACAACGCGCTCAAGGAAGGCTATTACGCCTTGTCGATCGAGGTGCTCCCGGAATTCGCCGGCGATTATATGATCGTCAGCAAAAACCCGGACACCGACAACTCCTACCAGGAATCCGCAACGTACAAAAACATTCCGGCCGTCAAAAACAACCGGGTGTTCGAAGCCAACGCCAAAGAATTCTACTTCAACGACCCGGTTTCGCTCGAATACCAGCTTGAATTCTTCAAGCAGCATTTCCTCGGAAACGAATGAAAGCCGGAAGGAACTCTATCTGGAGTTCCTTTCCTCTATTTCGGGTAAAGGAATGATCATCGATGTCCAGTCCAATCCGCCGCAGGCTTCCCTTCGGGTATAAGCTTGCCGCCTCCCTGCTTGTCCTTGCCGCCGCCTTCCTCGCTTCGATGCTGCTCGGAGCGGCCGACATCGGCTTCCGCGAAGTTTGGCTGGCCATGACCTCCAGCGAAACGAGCAAAAACATCCTGCTCATCCGCGAATTCCGCCTGCCCCGCGAGTTGGCCGCGCTTGCCGTAGGAGCCGCGCTCGCCGTATCCGGCGCCGTCATGCAGGGAATGACCCGCAATCCGCTCGCGGATCCGGGCCTGCTGGGACTGACGGCCGGAGCCAACGCGATGCTGGCCATCACGATCGCCTTGTTCCCTCAGGCCGGCTACTTCGGCATCATGCTGAGCTGCTTCGCCGGAGCCTCCTTCGGCGCGCTCGTCGTCTTCGGAATCGGGGCCGTGCAGAAGGGCGGCTTCTCGCCTCTGCGCATCGTGCTTGCGGGAGCGGCCGTATCGGCTCTTCTCTACGCGGTCGCCGAGGCGGTCGGCCTTTATTTCAAAATATCGCAGCAAGTATCCCTGTGGAACTCCGGCGGCGTCATCGGCACGACCTGGAAGCAGCTCGGCTCGATTACGCCTTTCATCGCCGCCGGCATCGTGCTGGCGCTGCTGTTCTCCAGACATCTGACGATCATGAGCCTGAATGAGGACGTGGCGACCGGGCTCGGCCAGAACATCGCCCGGATCAAAATGCTGCTGTACGTCGTCGTCATCATCCTGGCCGGCGCGTCGGTCGCCCTGGTGGGCAACCTGGCGTTCCTCGGGCTGCTCGTGCCGCATATCGCGAGAAAGATCGTCGGACCCGACTACCGGTTCGTCATCCCGATATCGGCTGCAGGAGGAGGAGCGCTCATGCTGGTCGCCGATACGCTCGGCCGTACGATCAACGCTCCGTACGAAACATCGATTACGGCCATCGTGGCCATGATCGGCCTGCCGTTCTTCCTCTGGATCGTGAAGAAAGGAGGGCGTGCATTCCAATGATCGCCCCTTCGATTATTCGCAGGCAGCGCATCATCGTCGCTGTCCTGATCGCGCTCGCCGCAGCCGTCATGTTCATCAGCGCCGGATGGGGCTACTCCAGCCTCGGCTACAAGCGCCTGCTCCCGGTGCTGTTCGGCCACGGAACCGTCAAGGAAGATCTGATCCTCTCGATCCGGCTCCCGAGAATCTTCATTACGTTCCTGGCCGGCATGGGCCTCGCCCTCTCCGGCGCCATCCTGCAGCGGGTGACCCGCAACGATTTGGCGGATCCCGGCATTATCGGCATCAATACCGGCGCCGGCCTCGGCGTCGCGCTCTTCTTCCTGTTCGCCCCCATCGAGCCCGGCTCGTTCGTGTACTTGATCACGTTCGTCTCCTTCGCCAGCGCGATGGCCACGGCTCTGCTCATCTACCTGTTCTCCTACCGAAGAGGAGAAGGCCTCCAGCCTGTCCGGCTCGTGCTGGTCGGGGTCGGATTTTCCCTGTCCCTCTCCGGCATCATGGTCGTCATCATCTCTTCGGCCACGCGCGAGAAGGTGGACTTCATCGCCAAATGGCTCGCGGGCAGCATCTGGGGAACCGACTGGATCTTCATCTGGGCTCTCCTGCCTTGGCTCGTCATCCTGATTCCGTTCACTCTCTACAAGGCCAACCAGCTCAATCTGCTGGAGCTGAGCGAGACGGTAGCCGTCGGCATCGGCCTGCCCGTGAACCGGGAGCGGGTCAAGCTGCTCATCGCCGCCGTCGCCTTGGCGGCCTCCTCGGTCGCTGTCACCGGCGGCATTTCCTTCATCGGGCTGATGGCGCCGCATATCGCCAAGACGCTTGTCGGGCCGCGCAACCAGCTGTCGCTGCCGATCGCCATCCTTACCGGCGGCGTGCTGCTGATGGCGGCCGACATGATCGGCCGCAACATGGCCGATCCGGCCGGCATCCCGGCCGGAACCGTGGCCGCGTTCATCGGAGCCCCTTACTTCATCTATCTTCTGCTCAAAAAAGCCTGATTCATGAAAAACGGGACGGTCCGAATGGACCGTCCCGACCGCGAAGCCGCCCGGATGCATCCGGGCGGCTTTAGTTGTTGTCTCCTGCATATGGCTTCATCAGGGCATCCCACTGATCCGCCGGCTGGAGGACGGTATCTCCGTGGCAAACTTCCAGCTTGGCCGGACGCAGCTCCTTGAGGATGGCGCTGCTGCGCATCGCCTCGTCCGGATCCGGCGTGAACCTGGCTTGGAGAACTTTGCCCTTCCGCGAGTTGAACAAGTCCCCCGCCAGCAGGACATCATCGCCTTCATGATAATAAACGACATGGCCGGGCGAGTGGCCGGGCGTGAAATACGGCTTCAACTCTCCGATTGTCGCCAGTGCTCCCGATGCCTCTTCGGGCAGCGCTGTCAGCGTGCCTTCAGGGACGCCGGCCGAAACCTTGTCTTTTTTCGGATAAGGCGTCCGCCCCTCGGCATAAGGAATTTCCCGGCTATGAGCGTATACGGGAACTTGCTTCGCTTCGAGAAGCTTCTTGAGCGAGCCGACATGGTCGGCATGGCCATGCGTCAGCAGAATCCGCTGCAGCGGACCCGCCTGAAGCCCGTCCAGCAGGCGGGTGATGTTCTTCGCCATCCACGGCACGCCCGCATCAACCAAGGTCACGCCGTCCTTGCCGACGACCGCCCACACATGGACCGGGATGATCATCCAGGCTTTCAAGCTCCAGATATGCTCCGACACTTGCTTGACATTCATGTCGCGGATCTCTCCTTTATCGGTTCGTACAGCTTGCAATAGACCCATGCCGCATTCAGCAGCAGCAAGACGCCGGTGAGGAAAAAGACGTACCGGATGCCCAGCCACGCCGCAATCTGTCCTCCCAAAACCGATCCGGCAAACACGCCCAAATATCCGGCCGACATGGAAAAGCCGAACATCCTGCCGGTCAAGGACGGAGGCGTGATTTTCTTCAACAGCACGTTCACGGACGGCGTCAGTCCCGCCGCGGTCAGGCCGAGCAAAAACCTGAGCCCCATAAGCTCCCAGGGATTGGCAACGAACGCCTGCGGAATGAAGAGGACGCCGGCGGCAATCAAAGCGGCCAGAATGATCTTATGCGCCCCGATCCGATCGGACAGCCTGCCGAGTCTCGGAGCAGCGACAATCGTCGCCACGCCTGATGCCGAGAAGGTGATTCCGGCCATCAGGGCAATGTGCCCGCTGCCTCGGGCCAGCTCCGTCATGTAGACGGCAAGGATCGGCTCGGCGGAGTAAAGCGCCACGGTGAGGATGAAGAAGGTCACGAACAAGGTGAGCGTCAGGCCCTTCTCGGGGATCGAGCTCCATATCCCGCCCATCTCCGGCCTCCGTTTCTCTTCCCGGACAAAGGATTCCTTGACGAAAAAAGCGGTGGTGAGAAAAGCGACCAGCATCAGCGCGCCGGTAATGAAAAAGACGTATCGCAGCCCGAACGACTGCGCCATGAAACCGCCGATCATCGGGCCGAGAAGGCCTCCGGACACATTGGCGGTGGAGAGCGTTCCGAGCGCCCAGCCCGCATGCTCCCGATCCGTCTGCGCCGCGATCATCGCGGTACAGGCCGTGCTGTAGCCGGTTATGACTCCCTGCAGCAGCCGCAGTCCGATCAGGACCGGCACATTCGCCGCGAAGCCCATGCAGAAGATGACGACAGCCATGCCGAGGCTGGCCCGCAGCAGCATCGGCTTGCGCCCGACCTTGTCGGCTGCCGCGCCCCAGATCGGCGAGAAGACAGCGGATAGAATGAAGGTAACTCCGAAGGCCCATCCGGACAGCCGCGCGATCGAGGCCGAGCTGTGCACGCCCATATGCTGAATGTAGAGCGGCATGATCGGCGCGATCTGGCTCATCCCCACGCCGGTGACGAACATGCCGAACCAGCAGAAGATCATATTTCGTTTCCATAACGGCATGACCAAGACTTCCTTTCCGTCCGCCTCGCCCGGCAGAGGCTGAACCGATTCATGAATTTGCGAGAACGGATCGGATTCGCCCCTATCGGTCGCTCCCGCATAGACCGAAAACCCCTTGTTGCGCATGCTGATTTCCGGAGCTCCGCTGCGGAAGGCGAGCTTTACGAAAATAACCGGAATCCCATGGCTGCGGGCCGCCGCTATTGCCAGCTGAAAAGGCTCCGGCACTTACGTCTGGCCGGCGAAGCGGGACACGATGCCGTTCTGCATGTCCATGACCGGAAGCGCGGCGTTTGAGGATGGCTGCTGCATGTTTACTGCACCTCTTTCGTTGGTTATGATGGAAGGGTGCCTATAAACGGAGAGCTCTCCTCTTCATGTTAAGCGGAGACATCTCCGCTTGTCAATGAAGCCTTCTCTATCTGGATTGAGGATGGGATCGAAAATGAAGGATGATAAAATACCAGCCCCTCGAATGGAAAGACGGGACGCCGCCGAGAACCGGCTGCGGATATTGGATGCCGCCCAGCGGCTGTTCGACGGGCACGGAGTCGAGAATGTCAGCATGAACCAGATCGCCATCGAAGCCGGAATCGGGCCCGGAACGCTGTACCGCCGCTACCGCAACAAGAGCGAGCTGTGTCTCGATCTCATCAAGGATACGGTGGTGCTCTTGTTCGAAGAAATGGAGGCTTTCCTCGAGCTTCATGCTTCCGCTCCTCCAAGGGAGCGGCTTCAAGGGGTTCTCGCTCTCTTTTTGAGGTTCAGGGAAAAGAAGGTCCAGCTTCTCGCCGGTGTGGAAAATCCCGCTTCCTCCGGAAGAGGCTTTCAAGCCAGAGCGGCGAGTCCTCTCTACGAGGAGCTCCATGGGCTGCTGGTCAGGCTGCTTGATGAAATGGCGGCCGCAGGGCAGCATCAGCCCGACAGCATCTTCACCGCCGATCTGCTGCTGACCGCACTGAGCAGCGATTTCTATCTGTTCCAAAAGAAGACAAGGGGCATGTCGTCGGAAACGTTCCTGGAACAGCTGTTCCTTTCGTTTCTAGGATTGAATGCAGGGTGAAGCGAGCTGGCGAAGAATAAGACTTCCTTCTAAAATAGGATATACGAAATCAGTATAGAAAACCTGGAAAGGAATCCTTGACCTTGTCATCCGCTTCCGCATCATCGCCGCAGCCCGTCAACGATCGTCTGATCATGACGGTATGGACCTGCGGCCTCTTTATCGTCATCATGAACACCACCATGTTCAATGTCTCCATGCCGAGCATCATCCGGGATCTCCATATTACGGCGGATCTCGCTTCCTGGATCATCTCCGGCTACTCGATCGGATATGCCCTCTCGACCGTGATCTACAGCCGGCTCTCGGATTCCGTGCCGCTCCGGCGGCTGCTCGTCATCGGCCTGACCGTGCTCGGCATCGCCTCGATGACCGGATTGTTCGCCCGCAGCTTCGCGATCCTGCTCGCCGCGAGGCTGCTGCAATCGGCCGGCGCGGGCGTCATGGCCGGCCTCGGCCTGATCATCGCCGGACGTTATGTGCCGGCTAACCGCAGAGGCAGCGCCATTGCGATGATTTCGGCAGGCAGCGCGATGGCCTTCGGGATGGGTCCCATCGTCGGCGGCCTGATTACGGAATACTGGGGCTGGAACGGCTTGTTCGGCTTCACCTGCCTCGTGCTGCTCGTCATGCCCTTCCTGCTCCGGCTGCTGCCGAAGGACGCCCCGCCCTCCAGCGGCTTCGACGCGGCCGGAGCGGCTCTCACCGTCATCAACGCGCTGTCGCTGCTGCTCGCAATTACGAGGCTCTCGCCGTGGTGGCTTGCCGTCAGCCTGCTCTCGCTGATCGTCCATGTATGGCATATCCGCCGCAGCCGGTCCCCCTTCCTCAATTCCGGACTGCTGAAAAACCGGAGCTACCGCAAGCTGCTGGCCGTCGGCTGGTGCGTGCTCGTCATGAACCTCGGCAATCTGTTCCTGATGCCGCTCGCCCTGGCCGATCTGTACGGGCGCTCTCCGCTGGCGATCGGCCTCACGATCGCTCCGGGAGCGGTCCTGTCCGCGATTCTCACGCCGTTCGTCGGCCGCTGGATCGACCGCTTCGGCAACCGGCTGTTCCTGCTCATCGGGCATGGCGTGCTGGCCGGGGTGCTGCTTGCCCAGATGCTCGGCGTGTCCCGTTCCGCCGCCTTCATCCTGTGCGGCTATCTGCTATTCTCGCCGGCCATATCGGCCTCGACCGCATCGCTGAACAACGAGACGTCGCAGCTGCTGCCGAGAGAATCCCTCGGCTCGGGGATGGGCTTCATGCAGCTGATGCAGTTTTTCGGAGGCTCGGTCTCCACCGCCGTATGCGGCCTGCTGCTGCATCATTATTCCGCTCTGCCCGCTGCCGACAGCTATTCCAAGGTTTATGCCGTCCTGCTGGGAGTCAGCCTGATTTCGTCGGCCGTGCTGGCCTGGTACTGCCTTGCGTCCAGGCAGACTCGCGGCGGCGAAGGCACAGCCGGAGCCGTATGACGAATTCGATGGACAAGAAACAAGCCCGGGAGCAATCCCGGGCTTGTTCAGCATGCCGATGAAGGCGCATCGTAAAACCGGGCTTCGAACTGGCGTGCTCCACGCTTGCGCGGCTGGGGTGTATTTCATTAACTTGACCAATAGTCATTTATCCGCATACAATGGAACCATTCGTTCCGCTCGATTGCAACGAACCGATTTTTTTTAAAAAAAGATGCTGTATGTAGAGCGACATTTAAACCGTGTACTTTGGGTCATAAATCAATACAGTCCACTTTCGGCCGAATATACGTTGTCTGGAGCTGGTTCCGATCAACCGAGAAGAGAAGAAAAAAGCGACCCGAGACGCCATCGTCCGCTGCGCGCTGGAGCTGTTCGCCCGGCATGGATACGCGGAGACGACAGTCAACCAGATTACCGATCATGCCGGCGTAGCCAAAGGAACCTTTTTCAATTATTTTGAAAGCAAGGAAGAGGTGCTCTGCGACATTCAGCTGACGTTCGCTGCCGAGGAGCTGTCGAAGCTGGCGGAGCATCCCGGTCCGATCATTCCGCTCGTCCGCGAGTTCCTGATGGATATGTGCCGCAAGCTTCCGCCGGACCGTCCGCTCATACTCGCATTGAACCAATCGACGCTGACCAACCGGAAGCTGCTGGAGCTGGAAAAAACCAAAAACGAGCCCTTCAAGGAGATGCTCGCCGGGATTATCGCCTCCGCCCAGCTCAGAGGAGAGATCAACGCTTCCATCCCTGCCCGGATGATCGCGGATCTGGCCGTACAGACGTATGACGGCGTTCTGCTTTACTGGGGCAAGGGACTGGGAGACGATCGGCTGTCCAACCAGATGGCGATCAGCTTCGAGCTGTTTTTCAAAGGCATCGCGCCTTGAACGTGAATTCAAAACGAGAGGAACGTGATGGGATGAATATGGAGACATCGGCTCCGCGCCGCAAGCTGGGGAACTCGGATTTGATGCTTTCGCCGCTCGGGCTTGGCTGCTGGCAGTTCAGCGGGGGCAAAGGCTTGATCGGCAAGTTTTGGCCCGCGCTGCCGAAGCCGGATATCGTCGAGATCGTCCAGACGAGCCTTGCGGGAGGCATCAACTGGTTCGATACCGCCGAGGTTTACGGTGGCGGGAAATCCGAGCAGATGCTGGCGGAGGCGCTCAAGGAAACGAACAGCCCTCTGGCGGAGGAAGCCCATATTGCGACAAAATGGTGGCCGGCGTTCCGAACGGCCCGCAGCATCGGCGCGACGATCGGGGTCCGGCTGCAAATGCTCGATCACCGCACGATTCATCTTCATCAGGTGCATCAGCCGTTCTCCTTCTCGTCGGCAACAAGCGAAATGAACGAAATGGCGAAACTGGTGAAGCAGGGCAAAATCGAATATGTCGGCGTCAGCAACTTCTCCGCGGCCAAAATGCGCGAAGCGGACCGGGCGCTCAAGGAGCATGGACTTCGCCTCGTCTCCAACCAGGTCAAATACAGCCTGCTGGACCGCAGAATCGAGCAGAATGACAGCCTGGATACGGCCAAGGAGCTTGGCGTTGCGATTATCGCTTATTCGCCGCTGGAGCAAGGGCTGCTGAGCGGCAAATTCCATCGCAGCGAAGCGCTGGTTCGGGCCGTCAAGGGGCCGAGAAGGTGGAGCTCCGGCTTCCGGGCTGCCGGCCTGAAAAAATCGCTCCCGCTCATCGAGCTGCTGGAGCATACCGCCGCCAAGCATGACGCGACGCCGACCCAGGTCGCTTTGAGCTGGATGATTCATTTCCATGGCCAGACGGTGTTCGCCATTCCGGGAGCGACAAAGGTCAAGCATGCGGAGGAGAACGTCAGCGCGATGAAGCTCTCCTTGACACGGAGCGAGATCGAAGCCATCAGCGCCGCTTCGTGGGATGTGCTCAAGAAGAAATAGGCGGAAGCAAGCCCGGGAGCGATCTCGGCATGTTTGGATCGGACGCCGAAATCTCTGCCCGGACCGGCTTCTCGGCGCCAGCCGCAGGTTTGGAGAACCGGGGGCACTCATGATATGATTTCATCGACCGTTCAAGTTTTTAAACCTTTGGACTATAAATAGAAGGAGGAGATTCCCATGGGCAAGCTGGCGCTTCAGCATCTGCGGGAATGCCTTCCTGTCTTTCAGACGCTGGGAGATTCCAACCGTCAGGAAATTCTGATGCTGCTGCATGAGCATGGAACCTTGACCGTGAACGAGCTGACCGACAAGCTCCGCCTCTCGAGGCCCGCCGTCTCCCACCATCTGAAGCTGCTCCTGCAGGCCGGACTCGTCGCCTGCGAGCAGCAGGGCACGCAGCGCCATTACTCCATCACCCTGGGGGCTTCCGCCGCGTTGTTGAAGAAGCTTCTCGCCGCACTGGAAGAAGACTGCCTGTAAGCCATCCTTATTGTCGAGGAGGAAGCTGGATGAATACCGTTAGCCCCCCTGATGCCGAAGCCGTTCTTCAAGAGCATCGCCGCTTCTTCGCCACCGGCGCCACTCTTCCGATCGCCTTCCGCATCGGGCAGCTTAACCGGCTTGGCGAGGCGATACGCCGGTATGAGCAGCGCCTTAGCGAGGCTCTCTACCAGGATCTGCACAAAAGCGAAACCGAAGCCTATATGTCCGAGATCGGGTACACGCTCAGCAGCCTGCGCCTGATGACGCGCAAGCTCAAGCGCTGGGCGAAGCCCGAACGGACCGGCACCCCGATATTCCAAATGCCGGCCAGCAGCCGCATCCTTCGGGAGCCGTACGGCACCGTGCTCATCATCGGCCCGTTCAACTATCCGTTCCAGCTGCTGATCGAGCCGCTGCTAGGGGCGATCGCCGCCGGCAACTGCGCCGTGCTCAAGCCTTCCGAGAATACGCCCCATGTGTCGGCTGTCATCGCGGAGCTCATCCGGGACACGTTCGACCCTTCCTATATCCGCCTGATCGAAGGCGAGAAGGAAACGACCGCAGCTCTGACGGCGGCTCCGTTCGATTACATCTTCTTCACCGGCAGCGTGCCCGTCGGCCGCATCGTCATGGAGGCCGCGGCGAAAAATCTCGTTCCCGTCACGCTGGAGCTTGGCGGCAAAAGCCCCGTCATCGTCGAGCGTACGGCCGACCTGAAAACAGCCTCGCAGCGGATTGCCTGGGGCAAGCTGATGAACGCCGGCCAGACCTGCATCGCTCCGGACTACCTGCTCGTGGACAAATCGGTCAAGCAGGAGCTGACAGCCCGGCTGAAGGAAACCTTCACCCGCTTTTATGGAGAAGATGCCTCCGTCAGCCCGGACTTCGGCCGGATCGTGAACGCCCGCCAGTTCGACCGGCTCGCGGACGTGCTGGAGCAGGACAAGGAAACCATTCTTCACGGAGGCAAAAGAGACCGGGACTCTCTCTATATCGAGCCGACGCTGCTGGAGGCCGACTTCCACCGCTCGGCTTCCATGCGGGAGGAGCTGTTCGGCCCCCTGCTTCCCATCCTCGAGTACGAAAGCCTGGATGAAGCGATCCGTCTCATCAACAGCCGTCCCAAGCCGCTGGCTCTCTATCTGTTCACCTCCAGCAAGGAGGTGGAAGAGGAGGTGCTGGCCCGCGTGCCGTTCGGCGGAGGCAGCGTCAATGACACGATCTCCCATATCGTCAATCCCGAGCTTCCGTTCGGAGGCATCGGCAGTTCCGGCATCGGCGCTTACCACGGGCGCCACAGCTACGAGCTGTTCTCCCACAAGAAGAGCGTCATGAAGCGCAGCACGAAGTTCAACTCCAGCTTCCTGTACCCGCCATACGGAGACAAGCTGAAGTGGATCAGGAAGATTTTGAAGTAGCGCCGCTTCGCAGGAGCCTGCGTTCTTCCCGTAAAGACGCAGGCTGCCCGTTTTCCTCGAGCTTCTCCGCTCCGGCAGGAGAGCAGGCCCGGAAAAACAGCCGATGGAGAATTTTTTAAACCTGTCCATGTCCATGAGGCAGGTTTTTTTGCTGCGCGCAGATGGCTGTCCAACCGGGCGCCGCATCGGCTACAATAAGGATATCGAGGAAAAAATTATGATCGGAATCATGCGCATGCTGAAAAGGATGGTCACATGAATAGACTTAAAAAAATTGTTATCATCGAGGATGAAAAGGATATTTCCCGCATCCTGCGGGATTATTTGACCCGCAACAGCTATGAAGCCGCCGTGGCCGGAAACGGCCGGGACGGCTTGAAGATCATCGAGCTGCTTCAGCCGGATTATGTCATTCTCGATCTCATGCTTCCCGATATGGAGGGCATCGAGCTGTGCCGCGAGATCCGGGAACGGAGCGAGGTGCCTATTCTCATTCTGAGCGCCCGCGCCAGCGATACGGACAAGGTGCTCGGGCTTGGCTTCGGCGCCGATGACTATATGACAAAGCCGTTCTCGCTAAGCGAGCTTCTGGCACGCATCAACGCTTACTTCCGCCGGCATGACCGCCTGGCCGCGCCGGCCCATGATCCGGATTGGCTGCGCTTCGGAGGACTGGAGCTGGACCGCAAAGCCTATAAAGCTATGGCAGACGGGCAAGAGATCGCCTTGTCCGCCAAGGAATTCGAGCTTCTGTTCCATATGGCCAGCCACAAAAACCAGGTGTTCTCAAGAGCCCAGCTGCTGGACGCGCTGTGGGGACATGCCGCCTATGGCGATGAGAATTCAGTCACCGTCTATATCCGAAGGCTGCGGGAAAAGCTTGAGGCCGACCCTTCCAATCCCGTCTATCTCAAAACGGTATGGGGCGTCGGCTATAAATTCAGCGTCGACTAACAAATGCGTCTGGGGATGAAAAATGTCATTTCGCAACGGGTTCAAACGATGGATGGCAGCTGTCCTGCTGCTTCTCCTGCTTGCCGGAAGCACCTCCTATATGGCGGCGAAGGATTTCTCCGCAGAACGGGAGCCTTCTCCCGCCCATGTCATGAATCAGGTTCGGCTGGCGGTCAATCCGCTTATGCTCTATCTCGAGCAAAACCACGAAAGAAGCGGCACCGAAGAGGCGCAGGCCGAGCTGAAGAGGCTGGCGGCCGCGAGCAAGGTGGACCTGGCCTACGCCCGATTGGACGGGACGGTTTCCTTCCGCTCGTCCGACTCCCTTCTTCCAGGAGTGGACAACGCCAACCGCGAGCTTCACTACGACCTGTATTCGGCCAAGCGGGAGTTCAAGATCGCTTTTCCGGTCTTGGACGAAATTTCGCAAAAGCAGGTCGGAAACGCCATTTACTTCCTGGCGAAGGACAGGCTTGTCCAGCCGGAATCCGCCCTTCGCCCCGCTCTTCTGCTGCTTGTCCTTGCGGTTTCTTTCCTCTCCATCGCCAGCCTGCTCTTCTACATGAGATGGAGCATAGACCGCCGCCTCCTATCTCCTCTCGTCCGGCTCAAGCGCCATGCGGAAGAAATCCGGAAAGGAAACTACGGGGAGACGGCCGCCTATCCGGAAGCGGGCGAGATGGGAGATCTCTATGCGATGTTTGACGGGATGCGGATGGAGCTCCTGCATTCGAGCATCCGGAAGAACAAGCAGGATCAGGCGCAAAAGGAACTCATCGCCAACATTTCCCATGAGATCAAAACGCCGATTACGACGATAAAAGCCTATGCGGATGCCATTCTCGAAGATGTCTGCACGGATAAGGAGACGATGCTCGACTATGTCGGCGTCATGCGGTCCCATATCGATAAGATGGCCCGGCTGACGGAGGATCTCCTCCTTCATGCCCTGCGCGATCTGGGACGGATCGCCGTGGAGCCCAGGGAGCAATACAGCCGGGACGTATTCCGCCGGATGCTGACGCCTATCGGCCATTATGTGCGGACAAGCGGCCTGTCCTATGTAGAGCCGGAGAATATGCCCAATGTGCTGATCGGGATCGATGCCGTCCGCATCGAGCAGGTCATTTCCAATCTTGTCTTCAATTCCATCAAGAACTCCTCTCCCGGCGACACGATTCAAGTGGATGCAGGACTGGAGGCAGGCAAGCTGAAAATCACCGTGTCCGACACGGGCAGAGGCATTCTGCCCCAGGACATGCCCTTTATCCTGGAGCGTTATTACCGGGGTCAACCCCCTGCAGACAGCGGTATGATTCCCCAAACAGGGACCGGAATCGGCCTTTCCATCTGCAAGACGATCGTCGAGGCCCACGGCGGCTCCCTCTCCTTCGCCAGCAAGCAGGGCCAAGGAACGGCCTTTTCCTTCACTTTGCCCTTGTCGTGATCGGCTCTGTAATATTTCCGCAATAAGTTGATAAGCTTTCTAAAAGATCCGGGAGGTACACTCCTTATCATAGACAATCCGGGAGTGATGCTTCGTGGCCAAGAGAACGATCCTGCGCGCCAAAAACCTCAGCAAAACCTATCAGACCGGCAAGGAGCCCTATCATGCCATCCGCAATGTGGATCTGGACATCTATGAAGGGGATTTCACCGTCATCATGGGCAATTCGGGCTCAGGAAAGTCCACCTTGCTCTATCTGCTCAGCGGACTCGACCAGGTGTCGGCAGGCGAGGTGCATTTCCGCGACCGGCGCATCGACCATTACAGCGAGAAGGAGCTTTCCGAGTTCCGGGCGGCAACGATCGGTTATGTCTATCAGGGCATCAACCTGGTTCCCGATCTATCCATCCGGGACAATATCGCTCTGCCCGGCTATATCGCGGGCCGCAAGAAAAGCGCCGTAAAAGCAAAAGCGGCCGAGCTGATGCAGGCGATGGAAATCGACGGACAGAACAGCCGGCTTCCCTCGCAAACATCCGGCGGCCAGCAGCAGCGCGCGGCGATAGCGCGGGCATTGATCAATTCGCCGGACATCATCTTCGCGGATGAGCCGACCGGCAGCCTGAACATCGAGCAGGGCACCGCCGTGCTTGATATTCTGACCCGCATCAACCAGGCCGGACAATCGGTAGTCATGGTCACGCATGATATCAAGGCTGCCTGCAGGGCGGACCGCCTGATTTTGATCCGGGATGGAAAAGTCGGCGGCATTCTCGAATTCGACAAATATGACGGCAGCGACACCGGGGACAAGGAATCCATCCTCTTTGCCTTCGTTACCGGGAAGGAGTGATCTCCATGGCTGCAATCTGGCTGCTGTGCCGCTCCCGCCTCAAGAACAGCAAAACGCAAAACCTGTTCGTCTCCCTGCTCATCCTGCTGTCCACCCTGCTCGTCGCGACGGCGGCAATCGTCATGGCCAACACAGGCCGCTCGTTCACCGACATGCACGACAAGACCCATGGATCGCATCAGCTCCTATTGCTGGAGAAAGGACTGCATGATCCGCAGTTCGTCCATCAATGGTGGGAGGCGCAGCAAGGCGTCGAAACCTCCCGGCTACTGCGCTTCCGGGCCCTATCCGGAATTACCTACAACGGCCATGACGCCCCCAATCTCTATCTGTACATGATGAATACGCCCGAACCGCCCCTGCTCGTGGACACTCTTGTTTTCGCGCAGGGCGTCCAAAGCGATGCTCCGGAGAGGGGAACGGTATGGATTCCAACCTCGATGGCCAATTCGTACGGAATTTCGGTCGGAGACAAGATTTCCTTCCACACCGGATCGGGGCAGCTGCAGCAGCGGGTTTCCGCCGTCGTGATCGACGTCCCTTTCGGAGCGCCGTTCACCAATACGGCCCGCATATGGATGAACAGCGACGATTACCGGGACTCGATGACGCCTCTCCCAGGCACAGACAGCAGCATGATCGGGCTTCGGTTCGATGATTACAGCAGCCAAGCCGGTTATTGGGACCGCTTTGCGCGGGAGCTTGGCGGACCTTTCCTCGAAACCAAAATGGAGTTCGAGGCCATCTCCTCCTTTTACCTGATCATCAATCAGATCATCGGCTTCATCATGATTGTCCTCGGGCTCGTCATGATGCTGATCGCGCTGATTACGATCGGCTTCACCCTATCCGACGCCATTCTCGCCCACTACCGAACGATAGGCGTGATCAAGTCGCTCGGCCTGACCGCCCGCGGCACGGTCCTCGCCTATGTATGCCAATACGGCCTGCTGGCCTGCCTGGGCATCCTTCCGGGGCTTGCCCTCAGCATCCTGCTGTCCAAAGCGATTCTGAACCTGTCCGTGTCCTCCTTGAAGACGAAAAACGAGGAGCTGGCTGTTCATGGAATCGGCACGGCCATGCTCGTCGGACTGTTTGTCTTCGTCCTGGTTGTCCTGTTCGCGGCCTGGCAGGCCGGCAGGACCCGCTCCATCCAGCCTGCCCAGGCGATTCGGTACGGCATGTCCGAAACGGAAAGCAGACGGGCCGCAGCGTTGAACGAGGCCGCCGCGAGCCGGCTTGAATTCGGAAGGCTGCCTGTGTTCGCGGTCATCGGCTTGAGAAACCTGATCAAGAACCGAAAAGTCTCCGCTCTCATGCTGGCGCTCACGATGGCGGCCTCCTCCGTGCTCGTGCTCGGTTATGTCCTGCTGAACAGCATCATCCACATTCAGCAGACGACAGCGAAATGGGGCTACGACTCCGCCAATGTCGCGGCGATTGTCGTCAATAAAACCACGTTCTCCCGCAGCGATTTCGAGCGCGCCTTATCTGCCGACCCCCGCATCAAAAATGCGAGCTGGCAGGGAAACCGGACCGCGGTCGTGAGTCCGGAGCCCTCTGGCCGCGGCAAAGCGGCCGGCAGACAGCCTTTGAGCCTTTATTTGAGCGTCCTGGACGGCAGCTACGAGCAGATGGGCTTCGGAACCTTGAGCGGGCGCAATCCCCGCCAGAACAATGAAATCGCCTTGGGCGTCAACGTGGCCAAAACGTTGGACAAGGAGCCGGGCGACTTCGTGGACATCTACATCGAGGGCAAAAAGCAATCGCTGCTCATCACCGGCGTCTATCAGTCGATCGCCAACGCCTCGTATTCGGCGCGGGTGACGATCGAGGCCGCCCGGGCGGCAAGTCCGTCCTTCAACGATATGGACGTGTCTCTGATCAACGTCAAGGACATCGAGGCGGCTGAAGCCGTCGCGAGCGGCCTCGACGCCGCCTTCAAGGGCTCCGCCTCCGTCGTGACGCAGAAAACGCTGCTGGATTCCGTCTTCAAGGAAGCCGCCGACATCCTTGTCTATCCCATAAGCCTGCTCGGAGCGCTGTTCGTCCTCGTGGCCTTCATCATTATTTACAGCAGCTGCCGCATCAATATGCGAAGAGAGAGCAAAACCTACGGCATCTATAAATCCATCGGAATGACCTCAACACGGATCCGGATGTCCGTCGCGCTTGGCATAACGGCTCTTGCGCTTCTGGGATCCATGCTCGGCATCCTCGTCGGCGTTTATGCGCTGCCCCTCCTGCTGGAGAATGTTCTCGCCGGCTACGGCATCGTCGAGCTGCCGGTCATACTCCACTGGGCCGGAATTCCGGCCTTTGCATCCATTCCTGTCGCCGCCGCCTTCGCGGGCTCGTGGGCATCGTCCAAAGCCATACGGACGACCTCTCCGCGCATTCTGACGGCAGAATAGCGGCCTGCCTCTCCATATTTCCATAAAAACACCCCCCTCGGGAGTGGATCGGAACGTTCCGATTTCCATTCCAAGGGGGGTATTTCTGCGAAGCGCCTGTGCCAGCCCAATCCGGGCATTATCCCGGAGGCTTGAGCGAAGCTCGGCTTACTGGCCGTGGCGCCGCCTTCGATGACGAACTCGCCTCTCCTCTTCTTCCGTCAAACAGCCGTGTAGCCGCCGTCGACGAGCAGGCTTGCTCCCGTGACGAAGGAAGCGTCGTCGCTGGCGAGAAACAGGACGGCAGCGGCGACTTCCTCCGGCTTGCCGAGCCTTCCCATCGGGTGCAGGCCGACGAGATGATCGGTGACCGCCTCGCTGCGGCCTCCGATCAGCGGAGTGTCGATATATCCCGGGCAGACCGCGTTCACGCGGATGCCTTTGCCGGCGTAGTCGGCGGCCATCGACTGGGTCAGCAGCTTGACGCCGCCTTTGGCTGCGGCATAAGCGGTCACTCCCGCTTTGCCGACATGGCTGTGGATGGAGCCGCAGTTGACGATGGCGCCGCCTCCGCCCTGCTTCAGCATTTGCTGCAGAGCGTATTTGCCGCATAGAAAGACGCCCGACAGGTTGATGTCGATCGTTTTTTGCCAGGCGTCGGAAGCCAGCTTGTCCGCAGGCGCGTCATGGGCGATCCCGGCGTTGGCGAACAAGATGTCGAGGCGGCCGAACTTGGCGACCGTCTGCTCCACCATCGCCTGCACCTGATCTTCCCTGGTCACGTCGGTGCGGACGAACAGTCCCGCTTCGAGGCTGTCCGCCACGGCTTGTCCGTGTTCCGAGAAATCCGCGATGACCACCGAGGCTCCTTCCGCGGCGAATCTGCGCGCGGTCGCTTCTCCGATTCCGCTCGCCCCGCCCGTTACGACAACGACCTTATCCTTGAATCTCATGCTGTCTTCCTCCTCGTATGCTGGTCTTTTCTGTCTTGCCTCTCCTGTCCTGTCATTACCCTTTGCCGCCCTTATTAATTCAGTACTAAAGGATATTTCCGAACCGGCTTCCTAGTTTGGTTTATCCTGCCAGATCTCATGCAAAAAAAAGGACGGCATCCCGCAGGCAGCCGCCCCTTTTTCGTCTTTTCCGCTCTCCCTCCGCATCCGATTGCAACCTCCTACCCCTTCGTCCCGCCCTGCAGCCCGAACCCTTTGGACATGAAGCGCTGGGACAGCACGTACAGCACGATGGACGGCATGGCGTACATGACCGAGAAGGCGGCCAGCTTGCCGTAATCCGCCATTCCATACTGGCCGAAAAACTGGTACAGCTTGAGCGAGGCCGGGAAGTTGCCCGGCGACTGCAGCAGGATGTAAGGCACGAAGAAATTTCCCCAGCTGCCGGAGAAGGTGAAGATCGCGACGGTGCAAATGCCCGGCACCATGAGCGGAGCCACGACCTTGCGGATTCCGGCGAATACGGACGCGCCGTCTACCCAAGCCGCCTCTTCGAGATCGGCCGGAACGGCATCGAGGAAGTTCTTGAGCATCCAGATTCCGTAGGGCATCGAAGAGGCGACGTAGAACAGGACGACGCCGAATACGTTGTCGTAGAGCTTGAGGCTCAGGAACAACTGATACACGGGCACCATGACCGCCGTAATCGGCAGCGAGGTCATGAACAGCACCGTCAGCATGAACGGCTTCTTGTATTTGAGCTGATACCGGGAGAGCGGATACGCCGCCAGCAAAGCCAGAAGCACGACGAGCACGGCCTGGCCGAGCGACATCAGCAGTCCGATCGCGAACGCGCGCTGGTTGCCGCTGTCCGACAGCACGGACGCGTAATTCCCTCCGGTCAGGCGGCTTGGCATCTTCAGCGTCTGCATCGCATTGGGGTCCACGGACGCGACCAGCACCCACAAAAGGGGCAGAACAAAGCAAAGGCCGATGGCGGCCAGGATGGCATAGGGAACCATCCGGACCGCATGCTTGCGTTTCATCCTCTTCATAGGGCGGATTCTCCTTAAGACTTCATCGAACGGATGTAGAACAGGCTCAGCACGATTCCGATCAGCAGGAGCAGCAGCGAGATGGCGGTTCCGTATCCGAGCTGATAATTGACGAAGGCCTGATTGTACATGAAGATCGGCAGCGTCGTCGTCGCCGTGCCGGGCCCGCCTCCTGTCATCGCGTAGATGAGGCCGAACACTCCCAGCGTCTGCAGCGTCACGAGCATCATATTGGTCGTGATGGAATCCTTGATGTACGGAATCGTAATCCGGATCAGAATCTGCCATCTCGAAGCGCCGTCCACGACGGCAGCCTCCTCGATCTCGCTCGGCACATCGTCCAGCGCTGCCTGGAACACAAGCATGGAGAAGGCGGTGCCATGCCAGATGTTCGCCAGAATGACCGTGAACATGGGCATCGTGTACAGCCAGGCGATTCCTTTCGCTCCGACAAATCCGAGGATGGCGTTGAGCGTGCCTTCGTCTCCGAAAAAGCTGTACAGGCATAACGCGCATACGATCTCCGGCGTCACCCATCCCGCCAGCACGACCGTGCCGATGATGCGACGGAACGTCTTGTTCTTGCGCTTCATGAGCAGCGCGATCAGAAAGCCCAGCACCTGCTGGCCGATGACCGCCGATCCCAACAGGAAGACGATCGTGTTCCAGATGCCCGTCCGCACCGTCGGATCCTTGAACATATGCGTGTAATTGTCGATGCCGATGAACTTCAATTCCTTCGCGGATTCCCCGGTCAGCGCCAGATTCGTGAAGGAGTAGAAGAAGGTCAGCAGAATCGGATAGACGAAGAAGAGCAGCATGATGGCGACGGACGGAAGCAGAAAGTAGATCCACGTCCGGTTCTTGCGCGTCCTGCCCGGCACGGCGGCCGCTATGGAGCTCATGGTCGTTCCCTCCTATCGGATATTCCGCTGCGCGGACGTCCCGCCGCCGGCTTCGCCCGGATGCCGATGCCCCGGACCTTCTTGCGATCCGGGGCCGCGGCAGGCATGTTATTTCTCCATCGTATGGTCGGCTCCCACGATTCTCGATACGTCCTGCGCGTACTTGCTGGCCGCATCCGCCGGCGATGTGCCGGTCGCGACCGATTCCACCATCGCCTGGATCTGGGTGGACACCTCCGGATATTTATCCTGCGCAGGGCGGAACTCCGCATTTTTCAGGTAATCGGTAGCGATTTCGTTGAACGGCATCTTCGTGTAGGCCGGGTCCTTGGACACGTCGGCGCGAACCGTAATATTGCCGGAGGCGATGACCAGCTTGGCGGTGTTCTCCTTGTTCAGAGCGTACTGGATGAATGCCCATGCCGCGTCCTTATGCTTGGCGTTGCTCGGGATCGAGAGCGCCCAGCCGCCGGCCAGCGTGATGGAGCCCGGCGCCTGCCCCTTGCTCGTCGGCATCGGGGCGAAGCCGAGCACATCCTTGTATTCCGGCCACGGGGGCGGCTCCGCCGTCGAGGTAATTGCCCGGTATCCACGAGCCGTCGAGCGAGATGGCGAGCTTGCCCTTCGGCAAGTACTCCCGCGACGCCGTATTGCCCGCTTGCCCATTCAGCACCTTGGAGAGCGGGGGACCCAGCTTTTCCTTGTTGACCGTTTCGATGAAGGACAGGGCATCGGTGATTCCCTGGCTCTTTGTGACCCATTTGCCGCTGGCGTCGTCGTAGAGCCTCTCCCCGGTTCCATAGAGCAGCATCTCGTACGTCTGCATCGAGGTCGCCTCGCCCGTCGCCTTGCCCATGTTCATCCAGATCGGCACGACATCCGGCACCTTGGCCTTGATCGCTCTGGCGGCGTCCAGCACCTCATCCCAGGTTTTCGGCTTCCAGTCCTCCGGCAATCCCGCTTTCTTGAACAGATCCTTGTTGTACCAGAGTCCCCTGGAATCCGTGTTGTAGGGAACTCCGTACACCTTGCCGTCGCTGGCCGTCACGCCCTTTTTCATCGCCTCGATGAAGGAGCCGTTGCTCCAGTCCTTCCAGCCCTTCAGCCTCTCGTCCAGCGGCTCCAGGTAACCCGCTGCGGCGTCGGAGTTGAGGATGAACGTATCCTCGGTCACGATGTCGGGAGCGGTGTCCTTGGACTTCAGAGCGAGTGCGATTTTGGCGAAATAATCGCCCTCCGACGCCTGGATCGGAGTCGGCTTGATCTCGATGCTTTTGTCCGGGAACGTGGAGGCGACCTCCTTGATCCACTTGTACAGAACGCCCTTCTCTCCGATTCCGTCATCCCTGTACGTAATGGTTACCGTCGTCTTGCCGGAGCTGGTCTTGCCGCCGTCTCCGGACTGGCTGCTGCAGCCTATCGCCATCACCGTGCACATGACGACTGCGCCCGCAGCCATCAGCCTCCGATTGCCTGGCCTCATGGAATCCCCTCCCGATATCCGCTTCACGATGCAAACGCTTACGAAATGCCAATACCAACATACGGCCGGACTTGGCCCTTTAGTACGTTCAGGCCCATGTTGTCGCGATTTCGCACCTCCGGCCGCCCGGGATGTCGCGAACCAGCAGCCCAAGATCATAAGATCCGACATAACCGGGATGGATTCTGACCTTGCAACCGTTCCCAGATGAAGTAAATTAAGGGTAAAGGAATGGAACCTTGGGAGGTGAACGATCCATGCCCGCAGATTCCCCGCTTATTCTCCAGGCTTCCGGCATCACGCGCACCTTCGGCCGGGGCAAGAGCTCCGTCACCGTGCTGAAGGGAATCGATCTCTCCCTTCCGGCAGGCAGGCTGATTGCCTTCAAGGGAAGATCGGGATCCGGCAAAACAACTCTGATCAACCTGCTCGGCGCTCTCGATACGCCGACCGAAGGCAGCATCGAGCTAGGCGGCCGCGATCTCACGAAGCTGACCGGGCGCCAGCGGGATGAGCTCCGGCGCACCGAAATCGGCCTCATCTTCCAGTCGTTCGCTCTCGTGCCGCTCATGACCGCCTACGAGAACGTCGAATTCATGCTTCGGGTGGCGGGAGTGCCCGCCAAGGAACGCCAGGCTGCCGCAATCGCAGCCCTACAGCAGGTCGGACTCGCGGAACGCATGCATCACCGGCCGTTCGAGCTGTCCGGAGGCGAGCAGCAGCGCACCGCCATCGCCAGGGCGATCGCCCGCAAGCCGAGGCTCGTCCTTGCCGACGAACCGACGGCCGAGCTCGACAGCCGGACCGGCCTGACGATCATGAAAGCCTTTCGCGAGCTTGTCCAGCAAGGCCTGACCGTCGTACTCGCCACCCACGACCCCGCCGTCATGGAGATTGTCGATCTCGTATTCGAATTGGAGGATGGCCACATTGCCGAAGTCCGTTAATAGATCCGCTGCAGCCGCGCTTCTCGTCCTGTCCCTGGCCGTATCCGGCTGTTCCCTTCTTCCGCGCGAGGAAGCGGAGCTGAAGCCGCCCCTCGTCAAGCCCGCGACGGAAAACTACCGGACGGCCGAAGTTGCCGAAGGAACGGTCCGGAAAGAAGTCGGCGGCACCGGAGCTTTTGAATCCCTGCGCACCGACCGCGCCCAATTATCGGGTCAGGCAGGCAGGCTGGAGAAGATCGAAGTCCAGGCCGGCGACAGCGTCCAGGCCGGAGACGTGCTGGCCCGGCTGCTTGTGGACGGGCTGGACCTGCAGGTGAAGGAACAGGAGCTGGCTGCGGAGCGCGCTGCTTATGCCTTGAAGCAGTTGCCCTCATCCGACAAGGAAGGGCGCCGGCTGGCGGGCCTGCAGCTGGATATCGAGCAGCTCAAATACGAGAGGCTGAAGGAGCAGCTGGACCATACCGTCATCCGCGCCAAGCTCAGCGGCGTCGTCACGTTCGCGGACTCGCTTCAGGAAGGAGATCTCGTCGCGCCCTACCAGACGCTCGCCGTCGTCTCGGATCCATCCAAGCTGCGGCTGGCGATGGGAATCGATTCCGGAGCGGATCTCGGCGGCGTCAAGCTCGGCTCGCCGGCCGAAGTGAAGATCGAGGACAAGACCTATGCGGCCAAAGTGGTGCAGACGCCGGATTCGGCTCCGCAGACGCCGAACAAGGCGCTGGCGGACAAATACGCCTCCACCCTGTACCTGAGCGTCCAGGGACTGCCGGAGAGTGCAGGGATCGGCACGCAGGCAAGCGTCCTCATCATCACCGAGCAGCGCAGCCATACGCTCGTCATTCCGAAGAGCGGCCTGCGGACGTACCAGGGACGGACGTTCGTCCGGCTGCTGGAGGACGGCAAGCGGCTGCGGGAAGCCGATGTCGAGGCCGGCATCTCCAGCTCCACCGAGGTGGAGATTTTGAAAGGCTTGAAGGAGGGACAGGTCATTGTCCTCCAATAGCCGCTCTCTTATCCCGTTCTTAGAGGAGGCCCGGCCATGGCCCTGCTGACGATGATCCTCCGCAAGATGGCGAACAACAAATGGCTGGCCGCCAGCCTGCTTCTCGGCATGGCGCTGACGACCGGCCTCGTCAGCACCATGCCCGTCTACTCCGACGCCATCCTCTCCCGTATGCTCGTGAAGGATCTTGAAAGGCAGCAGCTGGATTCGGGGGTGCACTCCGGCACTTATTTCTCCAAAATCACCTTGATGGACATGAAGCCGGATAAGAAGCTTCAGGCCGTCTCCAGTCTCGACCGGTTCATGAAGGACGAGGCTATCCCCGGCTTCGGACTGCCGCTCAAGCAGGCTGCGGCCGAGCTGCAGACCGAGCAGCTGGTGCTGGAGGTGGAAGCTCCGCCGCCGATCCCAAGCAGCTCAAGCCTACCGGAGCCGTCCGCTCCGTCAGCGGCATCCAGAATCATATCCGTCTGATCGACGGCCGGCTGCCGTCGCCGCGGCCGGATGCCGACGGCGCTTATGAAGTCATGGTCAACCAGCGGACGCTGCGGGAGCTCGACTTCGTGCTGGGACGGATCGTCAAGCTCGACGACGACAGCCTCGACCTGCATCTGCGCTTGAAGCCCGTCGGCATTTTCGGCGCCAAGCAGGAAGGCGATCTCTTCTTCCGCGACCCGTCGCTGGATGATTACAACCGCGTCTTCGTCATGGATGAAGGCTTGTTCGCCCAGGAGATGCTGACAGCCCGCAAGGCCCCCCTATTTTCCGCCAGCTGGTATTTCGTGCTGGACTATACGAAGATGACGCTGCGCGATATACAGCCTTTCCAGAACACCGATCACGCTATCCGAAGCGCGGCAGCGAAGCTCGTTCCGGTCAGCCAAACCAAGTTCGACGTCCCGGCCGCCGCGGCGATCGGCGGCTACGAGGAACGGTCGCAGCGCCTCGCCACGCTGATGTGGTCCCTCAATATCCCGGTGCTGATCATGCTCGCTTTCTATATGTACATGGTCTCCGATCTCATCGCCGGCAGGCAGAAGAACGAGATCGCCGTCCTTCGCAGCCGCGGCGCATCGAGGCTGCAGATCATCTCTGCGTTCGCCGCCGAAGGGCTCCTGATATCCGGAGCGGCCTTCGCGGCTGGACCGTACCTCGCATCCGGATTGACGGAGCTGCTCGGCGCATCGAGCGGCTTCCTGCAATTCGTCCAGCGCTCCAGCCTTCCCGTCCATGTCGGCGCCGAGGCGTTCGCTTACTCGGGAGCGGCGGCCGCCATCGCCTTCGCCATGACGCTGCTGCCCGTCATCACCGCCACGCGCGTCACGATCGTCGGCCACAAGCAGTCACTGGCAAGAGCCGGCCAGACGCCTTTATGGCGCAAAGCTTTCGTGGACATCATCCTGCTCGGCATCTCCTTCTACGGTCTCTATACGTTCCGGGAACGGCTGAACAGCCTGAAGACGCTCGGCCTCGGCTCGGATGACCTGCAGATCGATCCGCTTCAGTTCGTCATGCCCGCGCTGTTCATGATCGGAGCCGGCCTGCTGCTGCTGCGCCTCTACCCGCTGCTGCTCGCCGCCGTCTACAGGCTTGGACGCCGCTGGTGGCCGCCGGCCTGGTACGCTTCCCTGATCCAGGTGAGCCGCTCTCTCGTCCAGTATCAATTCCTTATGCTCTTCCTCATCCTGACGATCGCCTCCGGCGTGTTCAGCGCGGGGGCAGCCAGGACGATCAACAACAACCGCGAGGAACAGATCCGGTACCGCAACGGAGCGGATTTCGTCCTCTCCGGCCCGTGGCAGACCGATGTGCCGGCGGACGCTTCGGCTTATTCGCCTGGCGGCGGAGAAGCCAAGGCGGCCGGGACCGACGCCCCTGTCGTTCATTATACGGAGCCTCCCTTCGACGCCTACCCGGCTCTGCCCGGAGTCGAACACGCGGCGAAAGTGTTCATCAAGAAGGAGGCCGCCTTCACCGCAGGCGGAAGCGGCGGCACCGCCGAGCTCATGGGCATCGATACGGACGATTTCGGAGAGACGGCCTGGTTCGGCGACTACATCCCCCGTTATCCGCTGGCCGATTATCTCAATCTGATCGCCCCGGATCCGCGCGCGGTTCTGATCTCCCAGACGCTGGCCGAAGACAAGAAGGTGAAGCCCGGCGACACGATCTGGGCCGGCTGGGACAAGATCGATCCGCAGCCGTTCGTCGTATACGGCATCCTGCCTTTCTTTCCATCCTTCAATCCGAATCCGGGAGCGGCGGACGGCCTGCAGGCTTCTCAAGGCTCCGCCTCCGGCAGCGCGCCGATGCTCATCGTCGGCCATCTGTCGCGCATTCAGTTCCAGCTCGCGCTAGAGCCCTATCAGGTTTGGCTGAAGATGAAGCCCGGCGCCTCCACGGCGCGGCTCTACGAGGGCATTTCCCATGCCGGCCTGAACTTGACCAGCATCGCGAATACGAGAGATGAGCTCGCGCGAGCCAAAAACGATCCGTTTTTCATGGCGCTCAACGGCATCCTGACGCTGGGCTTCCTGATCTCGATTCTCGTCGCCTTCTCCGGGTTCATGCTGTACTGGATACTGACCTTGAAAGGGCGTACGCTTCAAAACGGCATTTTGCGGGCCGTCGGCCTGTCGCTGCGGCAGCTGATCGGCATGCTCGCCCTGGAGCAGCTTCTCACATCGGGGACGGCCGTCCTGATCGGCATGGCCGCAGGCTATTCGGCGAGCCGCCTGTTCGTCCCCAATTTTCAGCTTGCATTCGATCCGGCAGCTCTCGTCCCGCCATTCCGGGTCGTCCTTGCCGCCGGCGATTTCGCCAAGCTGTACGGGATGGTCGGCATGACGCTGCTGATCGGCTTGACCGTGCTCGGGATCATGCTGTCCAGAAGCCGGATCCATCAAGCGCTCAAGCTCGGGGAGGATTGATGGAATGATTCAATGCGAAGGGCTCGTCAAAATCTATAAGGCTGCCGAGCTGAAGGTATTCGCCCTGCAGGGACTCGATCTCGAGGTCGAGTCCGGCGAGCTGATGGCCATCATCGGCAACAGCGGCAGCGGAAAGTCGACGCTTCTCAATATGCTGGGAGGACTTGACCGTCCCTCAGCCGGCAAGCTGGTCGTGAACGGGCGCGACATGCTCAAGATGAGCGAGCGGGATCTCGTCGAGTACAAGCGCAGCAGTGTCGGCTTCGTCTGGCAGAACAACGCGCGCAACCTCATTCCTTACCTGACCGCTCAGGAAAATGTCGAGCTGCCTCTCCTGCTCGGCGGGAAGCCGCGCCGTGATCGAGCGCAGAAGCTGCTGGAGGCGGTCGGCCTCGGCCATCGCCGCGGCAGCAGACTGCACCAGCTGTCCGGCGGC
>NZ_CBRA020000130.1:0-7267 GCF_000469945.2 Paenibacillus sp. P22
GACAGAAGGAGCCGATTTTGCCGAGCCGGAGCAGGCCGGCTCCTTGGGAGCGGCTTCCGTAGCCCGGCAGCCTGCGCGCCCAGCGCTTGAGCACCGATGCGGCTCCTGAGGGCGGGAGGCCGGGATAGGTTGCGAGCAGCAGGGCTGCGCCGCCGGCGACATGAGGGGAGCTCATGCTCGTGCCGGATTCGACCGCATACTTGCCGTTCAGCCAGGCGGAGCGGATTCTGTCGCCGGGAGCGGTCAGGCCGAGTCCTTTTCCGCGCGAGCTGAAGGGAGCGATCCGTCCTTTTCTCGTCGAGGCAGCGACGGCGATCGTTTGCGGATACGCGGCTGGAAGATCGAGTCCGCCGCTGTCCCGGCCCATGTTGCCGGCTGCGGCGACCAGCACGATTCCGGAGCGGCTGGCTCGCCGGATGACTCCGTGCAGCGCCTTGCTGCGAGATCCCGGAGATAGTCCAAAACTCATGTTGACGACATGCATCCGTTTGGCGATGCACCAGTCGATCGCCTCGATGATATCCGACAGATGGCCGTAGCCCTCGCCATCCAGCGCTTTGACGGCGTAGAGGGACACGGCCGGGGCGACGCCTGGCGTACCTCCGGAGCGTCCTTTGCCGGCGGCGATTCCGGCCACATGCGTGCCATGTCCGTTGTCGTCCCGGTACGATGCGCCGCCAATGACGTTCACGCCTCCCCGGATGGACAGATCCGGATGGGGACCGGACCCGGTGTCGATGACGGCGAGCCGCACCCCGCCTCCGAGCGTGCGGAGCCAAGCTGCCGGGGCGCCGGCCTGCCTGATGTTCCAGGGAAGCAGGGAAAGGGAGCCCTTTCGGCTTCCGGAAGCGCCGGGCAGCCGGATGCCTGGCCCAGCGCCGCCCGCGCGCCTGCGGCTTGCGCCGAGAGCCCGGATGCGGACATCCTTTTCAAATGAAGCTATATGGGGATGGCGCTTGATGCGGCTCCAGCCGGACGAGGCATGGAGATGGAGGCAGAGCATCCGGCTTCCCCGCACGGCCTTGACCGGAGTTATTCCTTTCCGCCTCAGATGGTCCAGCGCCCGGTCATACTGCCTGCTGCCGGTCAAGACGATGATACTCTTGGCCGTTCCCGGCCCGGGTCCGCGTGCTGCGCATGAATACAAGCAAGATCCTGCCGACATCATCGTTTCATTCCTCCTGCGGCTGTCCTTCTGCCTGCCATTGTATGAAGGCGGCGGAGCAGCCGGGGCGGCGCCTGCCTTGCGACAGCAGACAATGGGCATAAAGCGCGATTGGCGAGCATAGGTTGTCACTGTAAAGGAGGCGCCTGTCCATGATTCTCTCCATCCGAAGCTGGGTGGCGCGGCTGGCTTTCATCGCGCTGTTCGCCGCCCTTACCGTCGTGTTCTACGAAGGCTGCCGACTGGCGGAAAGCTGGGTCGCTCCGGTCGATCCTTATGCGCTGCCCCGAGGGCCTGCCCTCAAAGTATTCGAGCATCACGGGGCGCCGCCGGAGGGCGGCACGATCGCCGACAGGCTGCGCTGGTTCTACTATAACGGGGAATGACTGGGGAACGGCGGAGGAGCCGGCAGGATGCCGGCTCCTCCGCCGTTTGCCGTAAAGGGGGTTGACCGTCTATACTGACAAGCGAGGGGGAGGTTGGAATGGAGCTGAATCAATGCCTGTTCGCCTATCTGGAAGAGCTGCAAAACGGCCGAAGAGTATCGGCATCCACCTATGATGCCTACCGACGCGACCTGGAGCATGCGCTGGCGTATCTGGAGGGGCAGGGCCTCTCGTCCATCGGGAGCGTCCAGAAGCATCATCTCGTGCGTTATTTGCAGCGCATCAAGGAGGAGGGCTGCCGCCAGTCCACCGTTTTGCGACGGCTCGCTTCGATTCGTTCCTTCTACCGCTTCCTGACGCGGGTCGGCTATACCGACCGCGATCCCTCCATGCATGTGGAGCTGTCCCGCAGCGAGCTGCCGAGACCCGTGCCCCTGACGCTCGACGAGGTCGAGCTGCTGATGAACGCTCCGGAGACCGATTCTCCGTCAGGTCTCCGGGACAAGGCGATGCTGGAGCTGCTCTACGGCTCCGGCATCCGGGTGTCGGAGCTGCTCGCCATGAGCGTGTCCGATGCGAATACCGGCATGGGCTACGTACGAGTCGTATCTCCCCGGTCCAGGGAGCGGATCGTTCCGCTCGGCCATATCGCCTCCGGCTGGATGGGGCTTTATTTGCGGGAAGGAAGGCCGAGGCTGGCGGAGCAGGCGGAAGCCGGAGACGGACGTTCAAGGCGGAAGCCCGACGTTCGCGACCGGGAGGAGGAAGCGCCGTTGTTTCTCAATCCGGCCGGGGAAAGAATGTCCCGACAGGGTTTCTGGAAGCTGATCAAGAAGCATGCGCGCCATTCCGGAATCGACGATCCCGAGAAAATAACGCCGCATTCGCTGCGGACCTCGTTTGCCGCCCATCTGCTGGAGCGGGGCGCCGACATGCGCGCCGTGCAGGAGATGATGGGACATGCCGGAATCGTGTCCACGGAGCGTTATGCCGGCACGGATAGGCCTCGGGTGAAGGACGTATACGAAAGAGCGCATCCGCGCGCAGGCAATCCCACAGAAGGTTTTTGAGACAAGAAAGGAAGATGAACAATGACGACAGCAGCACCGACGGCCGTACATATTCGGGAGGCGGCGGATTATATCGCCTCCAAAACTTCGATCAAACCGCAGGTCGGCCTCATCATGGGATCCGGCCTCGGCATTCTCGGGGATTATATCGAAGAAGCGGTCACGATCCATTACAGCGACATTCCCCATTTCCCGATCTCGACCGTAGAAGGCCATGCCGGAGAGCTGCTCGTCGGCAAGCTGTCAGGCGTGAGCGTCATTCTCATGAGAGGGCGCTTCCATATGTATGAAGGCTATGGAGCCGAGCTGACGGCTTTCCCGGTCCGCGTCATGAAAGCGCTTGGAGCGGACAAGCTGCTTGTCACGAATGCGGCAGGCGGAATCAACACGAATTATGAAGCGGGCGATCTGATGCTGATTTCCGATCAGATCAACTTTACCGGACGCAACCCGCTCATCGGACCGAACGACAGCTCGATCGGCGTCCGCTTCCCCGACATGTCCGAAGGCTACAGCCGCAGAATGCGCGCCGTCGCGAAGGAGATCGCTTCCCAGCAAGGCTTCGCCCTGCGCGAGGGCGTCTACCTGGCCGTTCTCGGCCCATCCTACGAGACGCCCGCCGAGATCCGCATGATGCGTACGCTTGGAGCGGACGCCGTCGGAATGTCGACCGTCACCGAGGTCATCGCGGCGCGGCATTGCGGCATGGAGACGGTCGGGATTTCCTGCATCACGAACATGGCTTCAGGCATTTTGGACCAGCCTTTGTCGCATGAAGAGGTCATTGAAACGACAGAACGCGTCAAATCTCGTTTCCTTGGACTTGTGCAGGCTCTCATTCCGCGCCTTTAGTCCCTTCCCGCTTCCAAAAATGATTCTTTCGGCTCGACGCGGCACGACAGCATTTTTAGTTTGCGTGGCGTATGATGACCGTGATAAATCATGAAATTTGGAGAGGAATGTATGAACGAGAGGGTTCCCCTGAATCAACAGATCGAACGGCTGCGCGGTCAAATGGTGCAGTCGGCTGCAGCCCGGAATACGCTTCTGCACCGCGAAGTGCTGCGGATCAGCCAGTCTCTGGACCGGCTCATCGTGCAGGTACAGGAAGAGCGGATGACCAAGAGTCGCAAATACTAGCAGTTTTCGGACCTGTCGAACGGGGCCGGGCTGCCAATCGCAAGCGGGCCATGCGGGCCATTCACCGGAGAAATGTCTTCGGAGATCGCCGCATGACCCGCTATTTGTGTTGAGCGATAGAATATCTTTCTCTTAAATGGGTGATACTGGAAGAATGTTGTGCGCCATCCTGCCTGCATGCCAGGACAGGCCGCCAGACCTATTAGGAGGGAAACGAATTGAAACGAACCGGTAAGAAATGGGTAGCGATCATATTAGGCTTGCAGCTGATTCTGGCCTTGCCGGCCGCGGCAGCCGCCGTGCCTGCGCTTCAGCCGCTGACGCCGGGGACGGCAGAGGCGCTTGAAGCCGATTCTGCGGCCAACCCTGCGTCATCGACAGGCTCCGACCTGGCTCCTTCCGCCCGTTCGGCCATCGTCATGGATGCGGACAGCGGAACCGTCATCTATGAAAAGAACAGCCACGACAAGCTTCCTCCGGCAAGCATCACCAAAATCATGACGATGCTGCTGACGATGGAGGCTTTGAAGGACGGCAAGATCAAGCTGACCGACAAGGTGCGGACGAGCGATTATGCGGCTTCCATGGGCGGTTCCCAGATCTTCCTGGAGCCTGGGGAAGAAATGACGGTGAACGATATGCTCAAGGGCATCGCGATGGCGTCAGGCAACGACGCTTCAGTCGCGATGGCCGAGAAGCTGGGAGGAACAGAGGCGGAGTTCGTCGCGATGATGAACGCCAAGGCTGCCCAGCTCGGCCTCAAGGATACGCATTTCGCCAACTGCAACGGATTGCCGGCCGCGGATCATTACTCATCCGCCCACGACATCGCCGTCATGTCCAGGGAACTGCTCAAGTACGGCGACATCACCAAATATACCGGCCAATACCAGGACTATCTCCGGAAGGATTCGGCCAAGCCGTTCTGGCTCGTCAACACGAACAAGCTGGTGCGGTTCTATGACGGCGCCGACGGCCTCAAGACCGGCTACACGACGGAAGCGAAGTACTGCCTGTCGGCGACGGCCGTCCGCGACGGCATGAGGGTCGTCGCGGTCGTCATGGGAGAGCCGAACACGAAGACGCGCAATGCCGAAGTGTCGGGACTGCTGGATTATTCCTTTGCGCAGTACGCCAACTACCCGATTCTGAAAAAAGGCGAAAGCATGGGGATGCTGACGATCGAAAAAGGCGTGAAGAGCAAGCTTCCGCTGACCGCGCAAAACAATTACAGCATCCTGATGAAGAAGGGCGCCGCGGCCAAGGATATCCGCTTCGAGCTCAAAATCGACGGCCCTGTCAAAGCTCCGGTCAAAATCGGCGATCCCGTCGGCAAGCTGATCGTCTATCAGGGAGACAAGGTGATCAAGGAATTCCCGGTCGACATGCCGGTATCCGTTGAACGCGCCGGATGGTGGAAGCTGTTCAAGCGCTCGACCGGAAGCCTGTTCTCCTGAGCGAGAAATGTCATAACCTAGCGCCCTGCTTCTAGTTTTGTCGTCAGGCAGGAAAGGCGCTCCGCCATGGAGAATCCCTCTGTCATTCAACGGGAGGAGTGTGCAGAGCAATGAGTCTTCATGTCGATCTGGAACATCAGCGCCATATCCTGATCGTCCGCCTGCAGGGAGAGCTGGATCACCATACGGCGGATGAGGTCAGGGCGAGGATGGAGGATGCGATCCTTAGGGGAAACAGCACCCATGTCATCCTCAGCCTCAAGGAGCTGGCCTTCATGGACAGCTCCGGGCTCGGAGTCATCCTCGGACGTTACAAGCTGCTGAAGAGCCGGGGAGGCAAAATGGTCATCTGCGACGTCAGTCCTGGAGTGTACAGGCTGTTCGAGCTCTCAGGCCTGTTCAAGATCATGCCGATTCACGACAATGAGCGCGACGCGCTCTCAAGCCTGGAGGTTGCCCTATGAATGCGTCCCGGTCCAATGCCATGCAGCTCAGCTTCAGCGCCCGTTCCGAGAACGAAGCCTTCGCGCGGGTCAGCGTGGCGGCGTTCGTCTCCCAGCTCGATCCGACGATGGAGGAGCTCAACGACCTCAAGACGGTCATTTCCGAGGCGGTTACCAACTCCATCATCCATGCCTATGACTGCGACGAATCCAAGATGGTTCGAATCGAGGCCTCCATTGAAGGCGATTCCGTGACCATCATCATTTCCGATGAAGGAAGCGGGATCGAGGATCTGGAGCTGGCGCGGCAGCCGCTGTATACATCCAAGCCTGAATTGGAGCGTTCAGGCATGGGCTTCACGATCATGGAAAATTTCATGGACAGCTTTGAGGTTACCAGCGAGCCCGGTCGCGGTACCCAGATCGCCATGACCAAGCGAATCGAATCCAAAAAGGCGCTCTACAATTAGAGCGCATAGGGGCTGAATCATGGATGCCGAGTTGAAGAAAAACGCGGGTCCTTACCTGGACGATTCGGAAGTCAAGCGGCTCATCGCTCTGAGCCAATCCGGAGATTCCCTTGCCAGGGATACGCTGGCCCGCTGCAATATCCGTCTGGTCTGGTCGGTCGTTCAGCGCTTCATCAACCGCGGCTACGAGCCGGAGGACCTGTTCCAGATCGGCTGCATCGGATTGCTCAAATCCGTCGACAAGTTCGATCTCAGCTATGACGTCAAATTTTCCACTTATGCCGTTCCGATGATCATCGGCGAAATCCAGCGCTTCCTGCGGGATGACGGCACGCTCAAAGTAAGCCGCTCCCTCAAGGAAACGGCCAACAAAGTGCGCAAGGCGAAGGACGAGCTGTCCAAGACGCTCGGCAGGCTGCCGACCATCTCCGAGGTGGCCGAATTTCTCGGCATTACGCCGGAGGACGTCGTTTTCGCCCAGGAGGCCAACAAGCCTCCGACGTCGATCCACGAGACGGTATTCGAAAATGACGGGGATCCCATCACGCTCATGGATCAGATCGCCGACGAGTCCGGCGAGCGATGGTTCGACCGGCTGGCGCTCAACGAAGCGATCGGCGGGCTGACCGAGAGGGAGCGCCTGATCGTGTACCTGCGTTATTACCGGGATCAGACCCAGTCCGAGGTGGCCGGCAGGCTCGGCATTTCCCAGGTGCAGGTATCGAGGCTCGAGAAGAAAATATTGCAATCGATCAAGGACCAGATCGCCCAATAGGGCGGCCTGGCCTTTTTTTTGCCGGGCGGACCTGCCGGAGGAATGCGGAGTCGATTTGTCCCGGGACGAGTAACCTCAATCATCCTGTCCCATACTATCCATGCACAGGCAAAGGCGGAAGGAGGCGGGAGAATGAAGGGCAAGCCGGATGATCCGACGGAGACGAAGGTCTACCTCCGGATGAAGAAAAGAATAACGGTTCCGCCCGGAAGCACGGTCCGCCTCGGAGCGGTCGCACGGCTGCTCGCCGAGCCTTGGCTGCGTTCGGGAATTGAATCGCCTTTTCGATATCTTTGATCGTGATGAGCCTTTAAGCGTATTCGTCTCGTCTACGAGCGGCAGCTTCTCGATCTTATGCTTC
>NZ_CBRA020000131.1:0-6764 GCF_000469945.2 Paenibacillus sp. P22
TCATCCAGCTGTCAATGAGCAAAACTGAAAATGAAAGCGCTTGCCGGAGAAGCTGGCGGGCAACGCCGGCTCGAACCTCCAGCACGACAGCTCCCGCCACCGCTCCGCAGGAAGCCTCCCCTACCGGTAGCCGGCGGCGTAAGGCTTCCTCGGCGGGGTCCGCGAGGCTCGTAGCGGAGCCAGTTGCCGATGTCCGCCATGGCGCTGCCGGCATAGGCGAATTCCCAGTCGAGAACGGCCGACAGCTCGCGGCGGCCGCCTGTCCTCACGCCAAGCACGTTCAATGCGTTGTAGTCGGAATGGACGAGCACGGSCGACCAGGGCGAGAGCATCCACCGCATCCTCGCGGCTGCCGCGCCTCATGCCGATGCGGACATTGTCGGCCGCCCGCTTCCACGGCAGCAGCCGCGCGTCCTGGAACAGCATGCGCGTCGACTCGCCGATGCCTGAGATGGCGCTGCCGTCCAGCGACAGGCTGCCGGAAGAAGGCTCATCCAGGCCCGCGATCAGCCGCAGGAGCGTGCTTTTGCCGCAGCCGCTCCGTCCGACGACGGCGACGAACTGTCCGGCAGGAATTTCGAGCTCGATTCCCTTCAGCACTTCCTTGCCTCCAAATTTCTTCGAGGCTCCCGAGATGACAAGCCGCTTGCCCCGGGACAGCAGCCGCCGGCTCTCATCATATTCGTCTCTGCTCCCGTATTTTTTGGAGGCAGTCTGGACGTCATTTTCTCTACGGGGATCCCGCCTGTTCCCTTGCCATCCTCCAGACTCAGGTCCTCCCTGTTGCTTGGCTTCCTCAGCTCCGGCAGCCTCTCCGCCGATCCTCGCTCTGCCCGCCTGCTTCCGTTCTCCTACGCGCACGCTCATGCCGCCTTCCCCTCCCCGGATTCCGGCGTCGAATAATTCGGGTTCCATGCGAGCAGTCTCTGCTCCAGCAGCCTGGCCGCCGTATCCGACAGCTTGCCCAGGACCGCGTACAGAAGAATCGCCAGCACGACGATATCCAGCCTCATGAACTCCCTCGCGTTCATCGCCATATAGCCGATGCCGCTGTTCGCGGAGATCGTCTCCGACACGATCAGCGTCAGCCACATGAGGCCGAGCGCATAACGCACGCCGACGAGAACCGAGGCCATGGCGCCGGGCAGAATGACCTCCCGATAAAGGGAGAAACCCCTCAGCTTATACACGCGCGCCATCTCCAGCAGGCCGGGATCGATCGAGCGGATGCCATGGAGCGTGTTCAGATAGATGGGGAAAAAGACGCCGAGCACAACGAGAAAGATTTTAGCCGTCTCCCCGATTCCGAACCACAGGATGACGAGCGGAATCAGGGCCAGATGCGGCACGTTGCGGACCATCTGCACCGAGCTGTCGAGCAGCCGGAACGCGCTCCGCGACAGGCCGCTCAGCAGCCCGAGTCCGAAGCCGATGCCGCCCCCGATCAAAAATCCGAGCAGCGCCCGCCGAGAGCTGCTCCAGATGTACTGGAACAGCTCGCCGGAGTACGCCAAGGCGATGCCTGCCTCCGCCACACGGAGCGGAGTCGGAAGCGTGCGCGACGAGATCGCGCCGTACTGGCCCAGCAGCTGCCAGAGCGCCAGCACCAGCACAGGAACGAGCCACGGGGTCAGCCGGCTTTCCGTCCATTTGCGGCCTCTCTTATCGATGGGAATTCCCCTCTTTCCTCAGGATTTGGCAGCGACAGCGTCCGGAAGAAGATCGTTGGCGACGATTTCTCCCGAAGCCTTGATCGCGGCCTTGAGCGGCTCGCTCTGCGGCTCGACCGGCAGCAGAGGGAACAGCAGCTCCGCCGTCCGGTATGCCTCTTCCAGATGCGGATAACCCGACAGGATGAACGTCTCGATGCCTAGAGCCTCGTACTCACGGATTCTCTCTGCGACTGTGGCCGCGTCTCCCACAAGAGCCGTGCCTGCGCCGCCGCGAACCAGACCGACGCCTGCCCATAGATTGGGAGAAATCTCCAAGGAGTCCCGCTGGCCGTTGTGCAGCCTGGCCATCCGCTGCTGGCCGACGGAATCGTAGCGGGCGAACACCTTCTGCGCCTCGGCGATCGTATGGTCGTCGACATGGCGGATCAGCTCCTCCGCCGCCTGCCACGCCTGCTCGTTCGTCTCGCGGACGATGACATGCAGCCGGATGCCGAACTTGACCTTGCGCCCCTTGGCCGCGGCCAGCTCCCTGACCTCGCCGAGCTTGGCCGCGACGTCGGCCGGCGGCTCGCCCCAAGTCAGATAGACGTCCACATGCTCGGCGGCTATATCCTTGGCTTCATCCGAGGAGCCTCCGAAATAGAGAGGCGGATAAGGAGACTGCAGCGGCGGGTAAAGCAGCTGTCCGCCTTCCGCGCGAAGGTATTTGCCCTTATGGCTGACCTTCTCGCCGGAGGCGTACTTCCGCCATAGGTGCAGGAATTCGTCCGTCAGCTCATAACGTTCCTTATGGTTGAGGAACAGGCCGTCGCCCGCGAGCTCCTCCGGATCGCCGCCAGTGACGATGTTGATCAGCAGCCTGCCGCCGGAGAGGCGGTCGAACGTCGACGCCATGCGGGCAGCCGTCGCCGGCGCCATCATGCCCGGACGGATGGCTACGAGGTATTTGAGCCGGCTCGTCGCCGGGATCAGCGACGAGGCGGCTACCCAGGCATCCTCGCAGGAGCGGCCCGTCGGGAGCAGCACGCCGTTGTAGCCCAGCCGGTCGGCAGCACCGGCGATCTGCTTCATATAATCGTAGTCGACGGCGCGGGCCCCGTCGCTCGTGCCGAGATATCGGCCGTCGCCGTGCAGCGGTATGAACCAGAAAATTTGCATGATGGGTATCCTCCTTGGGCTGGGGAAAAGTGGACTAGCTGTCGAACCGGCTTAGAGGCTCGCCTCATCGGCCGTGATGCAGACAGCGGCTGCGGGATTGTCAGCTCGGCGTCACGGGCCGGGCTTGCGTCCTTGCCTCGCTCGCGTTATTTTCCTGGAGCCGCGTCCCTCACCTTGACCGCTTCCGGAATCAGCTTCAGCTTCAGGAACGCGTCCGCGATGCGCTGCTGCTCGGCGTAGGTGTCCTCGTCCATGTCCTCGATGCCGAAGGAGCGGCGGGAGATCGCCTGCTCCAGCGAGGGCACGTCGATGCCGAGCTCCGGAGACAGCAGCTTCGCAACCTCGCTTTGATTGGCTTCCGCCCATGTGTCGGCTTCCTTGAGCTGATCAAGAACGATACGGACGGCTTGCTTGTTGTTCTGCTCGAAGCTCCTTGAAGCAAGCATGAATTCATGGTTCTGCACCAGGCCCTCTCCCGTCGTCAGAACCTTGGCCTTGGTCGCCAGCTGGGCCGCCGAAAAGAACGGCTCCCAGATGACCCAGGCGTCGACGCTGCCGCTCTCGAATGCGGCTCTGGCATCGGCCGGAGGCAGAAAGACGGTCGTGATGTCCTTATAGTCCACGCCCGCTTTCTCCAGCGCCTTGACGAGCAGGTAATGCACGTTGGACCCTTTGTTCAGGGCGACCTTCTTCCCTTTGAGATCGGCCACCGTCTTGATATCGGAATGCTCCGGCACCAGAATGCTCTCGGACTTCGGACTCGCCGGCGAATGGGCCAAGTAAACGAGCGGCGTTCCGGCCGCCTGGGCGAATATCGGAGGCGCCTCCCCGGTGTGGCCGAAGTCGATGCTGCCGACGTTCATCGCCTCCAGCAGCTGGGGGCCGCCGGGAAACTGCGTCCATTCCACCCTGTAGCCGATCGCCTCCAGCTTGCCCTCCAGGCTTCCTCTGCCCTTGAGGATGTTGGCGGTGCCGTACTTCTGATAGCCGATATGAATGACCTTATCCTTCGCCTTGCCGGAGCCCGATCCGCCTCCGGCCTGGGATGTCCCATCATTGCCGTTGCCGCAGGCCGCAGCCAGCAGAAGCACAGCGGACAATCCGATCAGCCATCCTGCCCGTTTCCACCCGATTCCAGTATGCATGCCCGCTTTCCGAATAGCCGCAGTTGGCTTCACGTTTTCCCTCTCCCTTTCGGCCAGTTCCGGCCTCTTTCTAAATTCCTCGGTCTTGCTTAATCCCCATTAAATCGGTGTGATTAATAGAAAATTAGCATCGCGCCGCATCCCTGTCAATAAATGGAGGAGAAGAGAGGAGGAATGAGGAGAAATGAGGAAGAAGGGCAACGTTTGGGAACTAACCATTGCGCTTTCCGCAACGGTCCGGTATTTTTATAAATATATAATTCCTACCCGATAAGTTGTATTTATAAATGGGAACTGTCCCTATGACTCGTTGACGGAGGAGAAGCGATGCCGAACGAACCGTTCAATCTGATGAGCCTCCAGGAGGCGATTGACCTGCTCGGCGTCAGCCGGGCGACCATCGACCGCTGGCGCAAAGACAAGCGGCTGCCGTATCTGAAAATCGGAAAAGAGGTATGGATCGACCGTATCCAGCTGGAGTTATGGGTTCGAGGAGGCATGCGGAATCCGGTCCCTGCAGAGAAAGTTGCGGCCGGCTCGGCGGTGTTCCCGCTTCCTTCCAAGGAAGCTTCGTCATTCCAAACGGAGATCGAGACGGAAATCACCGTCGGCTACCAGAGCGGTGCTGCCCTGCTCTGGAGCGCCTTGATCGTCAAGAGCCGGGGCTGGTTCGAGCAGGAGCTGCGGCTGGCGGAGCCAAGCCGCCGGTACCGGGTCAGCTGGAAGCATGCGGACAGCGGCATGGAGCTGGTCGAGGAGCTGATCGCGGGCCGGGTGCAGATCGCCTCCGTCGGCGATTATCCCATCGCCGCGAGCATGGAGCTCGGGCGCCTGCTGCCGCGCTTCCAGCCGGCCATGCTCGCCTTCGACGGCAAATGCGCGGGCGGAACGGGCATTTCCCTGGTGGCCCGCAAAGAAGAAGGAATCCGCTACGGGGATCAGCTCACCTCCTCCTCCGCCATCTCCACCGTCATCCGCTCAAGCGCATCGAGACGGCTGCAAGCCGTCCTGGACCGGGGCCGCAAGGAGGCCGTGCAGGTGCTCGGCAGCCGCAGGATGGCCGACTGCCTGGCCGCGCTGCTGGAAGGACGCGTCGGAGCCGCGATGCTGTGGGAGCCCTATCTGACCTGGGCGCAGACGCTCGGAGCCGGCATGACGGTCGCAGCCGATGATTGCGGAGGGGATTACCTGACCGGAATCATGGCGGATGAAGCGTGGGCACGCACTCATGAATCGGTGACGGTATCGTATCTGAAGGCTCATATCCGGGCTCATGAGCTGATCCGCCGGGACCCGCTGGCTGCCGCATCCATCATTCGAGACGCCAGCGGCATCCCTTTGGAAGTCATCCTCCCGGTTCTCGCCTCCATTCGCTGGGACGCCAGTGTCTACAGCCGCGACCTGCTGACTCTGTCCCGGCTGGGGGAGGACGACTCCGGACTCAAGCTCCGCAGCTCTTCCCTGTCAGCCGGCCCAGCCTTTCAAGCCTCTTATTTGCAGGAGGCCGCCGCTGCGCTCAAGCTGCCGTCCCTGCCGGATATGGCGATTCCCCATGATTGGACCGATGACCGCCTCTATTGATCGCCACATGCGGCTATGCGATCGGATTTCCGCGCAGGCTGACCTATGATCTCCGCACGACGTGCTGCAGTCTTCAGAGTTCGCTGAATTCGTTAAAGGAAATACGAACCCAGAAAAAAGAGGTCGAACCAGTAAGTTCTGGCGACCTCGAATCCGATCGCTTTGGTGATGAATTCATGAGAGATATAACCGGCTAAAGAACAGGGAATCTTGCTAGCCCGACAGACATCCAACGCAAGTGAGGATCTATGTGCTCAGTATAGAGCTGTGATACTTTCAATCAAAGTGAATAGCATTCAAGATAACATTCAATAAAATTGAAATATGAAGGGGAGCATCGGATGGAATTGCGGCAACTGAATACCTTTTGTACGGTTGCAACAACATTGAATTTCACGCGGGCAGCAGATGTGCTGAGCTACGTTCCTTCCAACGTCACGATGCAAATCAAAGCATTGGAAGATGAGCTGGGTGTTCGCCTCTTTGATCGGTTGGGCAAGCAGCTCGTACTCACAACTGCGGGTAAACGCTTTTTAACACACGCCCGAGGCGTTCTTGAAAAAATGGACGAAGCTCGCAGCGCTGTCCATCATAACGAAAAACTAAGCGGTACCTTAACGATAAGTGCGAATGAGGTGATTTGCGCCTACCGTCTTCCACCTGTCTTCCAACGGTTTCGTTCGCAGCATCCGGGAGTTCGTCTAATCTTCCGCTCCGTTCCGAATCAAGAGCTCAAGCAATCGCTCTTTGAGGGAACCACGGATATTGTTTATATGTTGGATGAGCCCATTCGCTCGAGTGGACTTTCCGTGGAGCCTTTGCTGGAAGAACATTTCCGATTGTTGGCTGCTCCAGATCACCCACTCGCCAAACGAACTGTGCTTCAGTTGGAAGATTTTCACGGAGAAGTATTCCTGACGAATGAAAAGGGTTGTCCTTATCGAACTATGTTTGATCGATCCTTTGAGAAAGAGGGCATTGATAGCATTACCTATTTGGAGTTTCAAAGTGCCGAAGCCATTAAACAATGCGCCATTTCAGGAATCGGTATTGCCTTTCTTCCTGAGATCGTCGCAGAATCCGAAGTTGAACGCGGAGAACTTGTTGTCCTGCCATGGCAGATTCCGGACTTGCAGGTATTTACACAGATGTTGTGGCATAAAGACAAGTGGCTTTCACCAATCATGTTATCTTTCATGGAAGCAGC
>NZ_CBRA020000132.1:0-31422 GCF_000469945.2 Paenibacillus sp. P22
CTCAGGTGTTCCGGGTCCTCGACAAGCTCGACGGCTCCTGGAAAGACGTGCAGCGCGTGCATGCGCCGTTCGGCCTGATGAAAATGGTTTGCCGAAGACGCGGCATCCCGATCTTCACGTTCATCAACAAGCTGGACCGCGAGGGCCAAAGCCCGTTCGACTCTGATGGAGGAGCTGGAGCGGGTGCTCGGCATCCGTTCGTCCTGATTGCGACCGGACTCCCTTGGTCAGGCGTCCTTGGCGGACAGATCGATCGGGCGGCCAACGCCACCAATACCAATACACCTCCCTACGCATACCTTTTTTCGGGGCAGCCGGAATCCATTACCGTCGCCAAGGATATTGCGGACAATATTCCATGGGCGGCCGAAAATACGCCCGTGCCGAATTCCATCTCGGGCGGTTATGTAAGGCTGTCTATGAACGAAATCGCCGCCATTGCGGAGCGTCAACATGTCCTTAAGCCTTATACGATAACCATGCCGAGGGGTGACTCCGGCGTATACAGCGTATCTACCGATCATGTAAAGCCGGGAAAAGAAGTCACTCTGCATGTGGACCCATACAGCGGCGCCGTCCTTACCGATGTCCGCTACCAGGACTTCGGTGTTATGGCAAAGCTGATCACCCTGGGCATCGCTTTTCATGAAGGCAGGCTGTTCGGCCTGGCCAATCAGATCATCGGACTAGTGACATGCCTCGGCCTTGTGCTTATTTCGGCCGGATCCTATGTCATGTGGCGCAAGCGAAAGCCTTCAGGCACATTAGGCGCCCCCCGCAAGCCCAAGGATAAACGCGTCATGATCGGCGTTCTGGCCATCATGGCTGTACTAGGCATCCTTATGCCGCTCGTCGGCCTCTCCATATTGGCCATCTTGATTGTCGACCTTGTACTCATTTCTCGGATCCCGGCTCTGCGCCGCTGGCTCTCTTCCTAGGAGGAATCGCAGTTGAAAAGAAAAAAAACGCATAGCTGGAATGATGATCGCGGCGAGTTCCCTCCTGTTCAGCGGCTGCACGGCCGATATGTCCGGACGAGATGCCAACGGCTTTATTCCTCATCTTAGCGTGGATATGAACGTGCCTACTGACCTAAAGCTGGGCATGGACAAGACGTTTTCCATCCAGGTCGAAGAAAACGGCAAGCCGTACGAAGGCTTTTACAAAGCCCAGTTCCAATTCTGGCCGGAGGACGGCTCCTCCCCTCCTCTCACCGTTCCGGGCGTGATGTCCTCTCCGGGTTGTTATACGGCTTCACCTGCTTTCGATAAGGAAGGGGTTTACAGGGTGAAATTCAGCGGTATATCAGCGGAATATGAGATTATGCCGGCAAAGCGCTTTGCGATCGGCGCACAGGCCTCCAAGCATTTGACCGAGCTTGAAAAGCAAGAAAACGATGCCCCCTCCACCCCTGCTGCCGGCGGGCATCATCACGGACAGAAAGAATTCAGAACGAGGTCATGGAAGGAGCGAACTCAATCATGAAATGGTTCATGGGGATTGTCCTTCTTCTAGCGGCTGTGCTGGCTGTCTATTTGCTCTCGTTCCGCCTGCCTGAACCGCAGCGGACGGCAGTCCAGGAAAACGCGGCATTTCCGAGCACGCCCGCAGATGCGGCAGCTGCGGCAACCATCTACAAGTCCAGCTGCCTTCCATGCCATGGAGGCAATCTCCAAGGAGGCATGGGGCCTTCCCTGAAGACGATCGGAAGCAGCTGGAGCAAAGAGCAGCTATTCCGGCAGATCAGTCAAGGAGGCGGCGGCATGCCCGGCTTCAAATCCAAGCTGGAGGAGAACGATATCGTCAACCTCACTCTATGGCTGTCTGAACAGAAGTAGGGGGATGCCATGAAGCGGCCAACCATTCTGGTCATCAGCGAGAAGCCTTCCGTCCGCAATCAAGTCATGCGCAGCGGCTTGAAGGCGAACTGGACGGTTCGCGTCGAAGGGGACGGAGCAGGCGGACTTCTCCAAGCTCTTCAGGAGCCTTACGATGTCGTCCTCGCCGAATCCAATCTTAAGGATATTGACGGCTGCACGATCTGCAGCGAAGTTAAAAAGCAAACGGAAGCTTCTTTTATTCTGCTCCGAGCCGAGGAGCAGAAATCGTCTTCTATCCAGGCGTTCGAGAATGGCGCGGATGATTGCCTCAGCTGGCCGATCAGCGAAAAGGAGCTTGTCCTGCGGGTGAATGCCCTTGTGTACCGATCCTTTGCCGTGCTTTCTCCCCTCCATAAGTCGAGACGACCCTATTTGCTGAAGCTTGATCCGGCTCACCTGATCTGTTGGATCCACAATAAGCCGGTCGTACTGGCGCCCATGGAGTACGAGCTCCTCTCCTGCCTGAGAAACAGTCCGAATCAAGTGCTTTCCAGAAACGAGCTCTTGATCCGCACACGCTCTTCCGCTTTTCGAAAAAACATGCGGAGTCCATCTATTCATGCCAGGACGATCGATACCCACATCATGAATCTGCGGGCCAAGCTGGAAGAAGCTCTTCCGGGATCTTCGAAATGGATCCAGACGGTTCGCGGAGAAGGGTACCGGTTGATCGAGAGACTTCAGCGGTGACCGGCATGCCCAGGCTAGAACCGATGACGATCCGGCGGCAGGACGTCGCGGTCTATGAGACCTTGCTCGTAAGCGTACCGCGTCAGCTGGACCCGATTGGCGAGCTGAAGCTTGGCCAGGATGTTCTTCAGGTGATTTTTGACGGTATGCTCGGAGATCGTCAGCTCCTCCGCAATCTTTTTATTGATCAGCCCTTTGGCCACGCAGGAAAGAATTTCACGTTCCCTGTTCGTTAAAGGCGACACGGCGGAATAATCGGCAGGATAGGCTTGAAATTCCTTTAAGACCATGGAAGCGAGCTCTTTGGACATGGGGGTTTCATCGGATACGATCGCTCTTAGATAGCTCAGCCAGGTTCCGGGTTGCAGGTTTTTGAGCAGGTATCCCTGCGCCCCTTTTTTTACTGCCTCGAACAGATCGGATATATCATCCGAAACGGTCATCATCACGATCTTGATCCAGGGGTAGACCATCTTGATCCGTTTTGTCGTCTCCAGGCCGTCCATTCCAGCCATGCGGATATCCATCAGAATCAAGTCCGGCTGCAGCAGCCTGACCAGCTCCAAGCCTTCCTTCCCGCTTGAAGCTTCTCCCACGATGACAAAAGCGGAATCTTCCTTTAAAAGCTCTCGAACGCCTTCGCGCGCCATGGAGTGGTCATCCACGACAAGCACCTTTACTCTTGTTTGCATCGTCTTCTTCACCTGCTTCTTTGTCCTTGTTCCCCCATTGTGCAGCAGCGGGATGAAAAGAACATGACTCTTTGGAGTCACCGGGCAGCAATCTCAAGCATTCATTGCGGCTAGAAAATGGATACGATAAAAAAACCCGCTTCGATCGAAGCGGGTTTTTCGGTATTCATAATGCCTCAGCAAGGGATTTCTCGATGTCCGCGACACTTTGAAATTGTCCTTGGACGATGCGGGCGATCTTTCCTTCCGGAGAGATCAGAATGGAAGTCGGAAGCGCATTCGCCCGATAAGCGCTGACCGCTTCCCCCGTTATATCCACGAATACGGGCATGTCGATATGGTTGGCATCCATAAATTCACGAATCGTTCCGCGGCTTTCCCCTACATTGACGGCCAGGACGGCCGTCGTGTTTCCAGTCAGAGCCGAGCGGGCTGCTTCGCTGATCAAGGGCAGCTCCGTGACGCAAGGAACGCACCAGCTGGCCCAAAAGTGGACGAGCACCGCTCGGCCGCGATAGTCGGATAAATGAATGCTTTCCCCGGTCAGTGACTTGACCCCGATATCCGGAGCCGCCGAGCCTTCTTTGACCGAAGCGCCCGTCCCTTGCGGCCGGTTGTCGGCGATCGCGGCGACGGTCGCAAGAAGAGCCGCAGCCAGAAGAAGCAAAGTCAGCAAGATCTTTGGCCTTCGTTCGAAACGGAAGCGGCCTCTGTTCATAAATCCTCCTTATCCGCGACGCGTATCGCTGAACGCTGCATGCAGCCCGCCTGGTCCGTACTCCTCCAAAAAGGATGAAACAGCGCCCTGCTTGACGGCCGATCCTTCCTGCAGGAACAGGACGTAATTCGCGGAGGCTTCGGCTACAGGCAGCTGATGAGTCGAGTAAATCACGGCATGCCCATCCTCGGCGGCCCTCTTCACCAGCTCCACAAAAGCATCCATCCAGTAAGGATCGAGGCCGTTGGTCGGTTCATCCAGCACGAGCAAGGACGGGCGCGACAGCAGCGCCTGGGCAAACAGCAGCCGTTGGCGCATGCCTTTGGAAAAAGAGGCGACCTGCTTGTTCCTTACTCCCGTCAAGCCGACTTCTTCCAGGACCTCCGCGGTCCTCCCGCGGGACAGCCCCCGCAGCGAAGCCCAGAAGCTCAGCGTTTCCCAAGCCGTCAGCCCTCTGGCAAAAGAATAGTCGTCCGGCATATAGCCCATCTGTTCGGCGTAAGACCGGCGATTGTCCTTCCAGCTCAGGCCGTTCACTTCGATCCGCCCGGCCGTCGGCTGGAGGATGCCCATCACCATGCGCAGCAGCGTGCTTTTGCCCGCTCCGTTGCCGCCGCAAAGGGCATAGACGTCACCTCTTTGCAAAGACAAGGACACAGGACGAAGGATCGTCTGGCCTTTGATCGTTTTGCCGGCTCCCTCGATTCTAAGAACAGGTTCATCCACGGGAACGCCCCCTTTCCCAAGCCCAGGCTGAGACTCCGGACGCCGCCACGATCCAGAGCAGGCATACGGCGGCAAAAAGGATGGCTCCCAGCGGCTCGCTCATGACGTCTACCCATTTGTAATAATCGGGACCAAGGATAGAACCGCCGCCAAGCTTCACCACGACGAATAATCGCACCAGCTCGGCCGGATTGAGAAACGTCAGGAAGATCAACGCCGGCTTGATCCACAGATAGGGAACGAACCCAAGTCCCGCGATCAGCAGCGCCGGCCAGCCGATGACGGTGAAGAACCAGAAGGCGACACCGTAAGTGAGCGCCTGCCAGCGGTTGCGGGCCGCAGTCCCGATCAGGAGAGCGACGGCCAGGAAGAGCAGAATCAGAAGGACGGAAAATACAAGGAACAGCAGCAAGGTCCGGAGCTGGAAGCCTCCTCCTGCAAGCGCTCCGGCTACTCCGCTCACGCCGTACGCAAAGGCGGCGACCGTCATCAGGACAATGGCGAGCCCGGCATATTTGCCCAGGATGAACGACCATGTTCGCAGAGGGTAGGTGGACAGCAGCTGCCAGCTCCCTTCCTCTTTTTCCGCCGTCAGGGAAAAGGAGCCGATCAGCAGCGTCATGAGAGGCAGCAGATACAAGATCAGGCTTAACATGGAACCGGTCGTGCTTGTGTAGCCGGATATCGAGCTGCTCGAATGAATCAGCAGCAGGACGAGGGTGAACAGGGTGAACAGCGCTAGAAAAGAGTAGGCCCACGGGTTGCGGAAGCCGAGCTTGATTTCCCTTCGCGCAATATGCAGCATATTCATCGCTTAATGGGAATCGGAGCCCATATTTGCAGTCGCTCCCGCATTTGCGCCCATATCCATTTCACCGCCTTCATCATGCGAGTGTCCTTCTCCCATATCCATGCCCATTTGGGCTTTATTCTGCGTCCATTCATGCGAAGCCAGGTCCGCGGCTGTCATGAGCCGGCCTTTTCCTTGTTCTTTCGTGAACGCTTCCGCTGAAGCCTTGTCCTTGAAGCTGTAGATCCCGTACGCCATAGGCGACTTGAAATCGGCATCGTAGACATAAGCGGCTTGGTCATAAGGAATCCATTCCTTGTCATTGTAATCACGAACGTATTCGCCGCCGATCTTTGCCTCCGCGTTTTTCTCCTTCCACTCGTTCATGCATCCGATATCGTCGAATTTGAATGTCTTGCCCTCGGTTGTCGTCAGTTGAGTGGCGAAAGCATCGTCCTTGATCTGCATATTGCAAATGGCGCATTTGTCCACCGTCTCGTCGATCGGCACCGGCTCATAGGTTTGCTTGCCGCAACCGGCAGCCAGCAGGATGGTGAATAAGGAAACGAACAGCACGAGCGTAATTTTTTTCATGATTTTTTGACCCCCATTAGTGTAATGATCGTTAGTGCCGCCACGAGCAGAGCCGCTCCGGCTATTCCCGTCTCCGCTGCGCTCCATGGATTCGGCCGGCTATCGGTTGAAGCGGATGATGACAAAGCAGGCTCCATCCTGGGCTCGCGATCCTGCGTCCATTGCTTTGCATCCGCAGTGAAGAGACTTTCCAGAAACCTCATGCCCGGAGACTGGAAAAAAATCTGATAAGCCGGTATTCCTTTCGTCAGCCTTTGAAAAAAAGGATTCATGACGTACGGGATATCGCTGATCCCGTCGCCGCTGGGATCCAGTCCTTGAAAGGCATCCCAATAATTATGGAGCAGCTCGTTGTCCTTGCTGCCATCCGCTTGCGTTTCGATGACATTCGAGACGAAGCGGTTGTTCTCGAGCCGATTGCTCTGAGAGTCCAGCAGTTGAATGCCGACGAAGTTGTACGAAACGTCATTGTGCTCCCATACGTTGTTCCGGGACATCTCGATGTAAAGCCCGACGCGGTTTCCCGTCAGCTCGTTGCCTGCGACCCGGGTATTCTGCACATCGAAGAACAGCATGCCTTGCGAGTTGACGCTGCCTTTCTGCCGAGTAAAGACGTTGTCGGTCACCTCGGCTCCCTTCACGATCATGGCCATAATGCCGGTAACGTTGAACTCGCCGCTGTTGCGCCTCATGATCGTGCCGTTGGTATACATGCAATGAATGCCGTACCGGGAGTGGTCGATCTCGTTGCTTAGGACGGCATTGTCATGGCTGCTCTCCATGTAGATCCCGTCGAACATGCCGGTCACCCGATTTTCCTGAATGAGATTGCCGTTGGACTGAAAAAGGTCGATTCCATTTCGCTTGTCGGTCTGGCGAGCCGATTTTCCCTTGAGATCATCCGTGGGAGCGACGACCGAGCCCCTGATGGTGGATCCGTTGGATTTGCGAAGCTGGATGCCGTAAGAGCGGGACTTGATTCGAAGCCCATCCACGACGACCCTGTCGGCGGATATGAGTACGGCCGGAGCTTCGCCCGCAGCATCTTTTTCAACGGCCATTCCGTGCAGCTCCGCTCCTTCCGCGGCCAGCTTCACGACAGGAGCATCCCCGCCCGATCCGGTCAAGGTCACGCCTTCGGCTTGTACGATCAGTCTTTTCGAGATGACGATCGCTTCCGCGTACTGTCCGGGCGGCAGTGTTACGGCTTCTCCCGGCTTGGCTGCATCCAGCCTGTTTTGAAGCGAAGCCGCTCCAATCTCTGTCGGGGAAGCCGCTGCCGAATCGGCATGCCCCGATGCTCCCGGCAAGCATGCCGTGCATACGGCCAGGACGGCTGCTCGTCTGACGAGCCTTCCTAATCGGCAATCATGGTTGAACTGGATAGCCAGGAAACTCCCCCCTCTGTGCAAAGCCCGTTTCTCCCCTTCCATGATCATAAAAGAAACGGAGATTTTGCACATAACCCTTTCGGGCTATGAGCAATGACGATCCCGTGACAGGCTGTCTCGATATCCATGCTTGCTTGATGGAAGAACCGAATGCAGGGGAATGGGCATGCCGCAGCCGGTATGGACTCAATCCGCTAAGCAAGCCGTTCATTCCGTGCTTGAAACGGCGAGAACATCCAGCAAGCTCGGACAGAACTCCGGCTCAATCGACTGTGCGCAAGCAACAAAAAAGAGAGCGCCGGATCGGTGCTCTCTTTCCTTTTTTCTTTTTTGTTAATGTCATCAACAATCCGGATCAACCATCGGGAACATACAATTAATTGGATTAATGATCTACACCCTTAAGTATCAAACAAACCTTTAGGTTCGCGGCTCGACCACTCAATCGGCTTTCCCTTTGGCGTCAGTCGACCGCAGCAGAGCTTTGATCTCTTCCATATCCCTCTTCGTTTCGCTGCGAAAGCTTGCAAAATCCGCCTCGAGGCGATGCAGATGCCCTTGCATATCGTCGATTTCCAGCTCGGCCTTGTAATTGATCGCATAATCGATTATGCTCTCGCGCTTGTCGCGGGCCGCTTGGCGGTTCTGGCTCATCATGATGATCGGAGCCTGGAAGCCCGCCAGGAACGACAGCACAAGGTTGAGCAGGATGAAGGGCGGTCCGTCGAAGCGGATCGCCTTTGTCAGCGCCAGGCTGTTGATGACGATCCATAAAGCCAGCACGGCAAAAAAGATAACGATGAACCGCCAGCTTCCGCCGAACTGGGCGATTCGGTCCGCAAGCTTGTCCGGCCAACGGGTATTTTTGTCGTACTCCTCGTTCACCTTGGAATGGATCACATGCTCGAACTCGGCTACGAATCCGTTCAGCCTGGACGAATACGTACTCAGATCGTCCCTTGACAGCTCGGCCTCCATTTCAGCCTCTATTCCTGCAGCATCCATAGCCTTTGTTTTCGCCATCGATCATCTCTCATCTCCGCTCTTTGTCATCTCATCATGGATCTATAGAGACAGGGAAGAAATCCAGAAGCTTCCGTCGCGCGAATAATCCCGGAAAGGACCCGGCACGATCATATCGATGGCATCCAGCTCTTCGCTCGTCCATTGAACGGCCAGCGCGCCCAGGTTCTCCTCGAGCTGACCGCGGCTTTTGACGCCGATGACGGGAATGACGTTTTTCCGCTGCAGCAGCCAGGACAGGGAGAGCTGGCTCAGCTTGACGCCTTTTTGATCCGCAAGTGCCGCCAGCTGCTCGACGATTTCCAGTTTCTTTTGATTGCGCGGTTCAGCCAGATTCATGCGCTCGCCGCGGGAATCGGCCGGAAGAGGCTGATTCTGCCTGTATTTGCCCGACAGCCAGCCGCCGGACAGGGGCGAATACACAATCGTGGCCAATCCATGCCGCTCCGAGGCGGGCAGTATTTCCTGCTCGATCGTCCTGTCCAGCAGGCTGTAGGAAGGCTGATTCGAGACGAACCGCTCCAGGTTCATCCTGTCGCTGGTCCAGAGCGACTCCACGATCCGCCACCCCTCGAAGTTGGAGCAGCCGATATAACGAACCTTGCCCTGCTTGACCAGATCATCGAGCGCTCTCAGCGTTTCGTCCAGCGGAGTATGGGGATCCGGACGATGGATCTGATACAGGTCGATGTAGTCGGTGCCGAGCCTTTTCAGGCTGTGCTCGACCTGCTTCATGATCCGGTAGCGGCTGGCCCCTTCTCCATTGGGGCCGTCCTCGGTCCTCACCTTGAACTTGGTCGCAACGACGACCTTCTCCCGGCGTCCCTTCAAGGCTTTGCCGATGATCTCCTCCGAGGTGCCCTTGCCGTAGGTGTCGGCTGTATCCAGGAAATTGATTCCGGAATCCAGCACCTGGTCAATGACCGCGAGAGAGCTTTTTTCATCCATATCCCAGCTGCCGTAAGTCATCGTTCCGAGGCAGAAGCGCGAAACCTCCAGTCCCGATCTTCCCAAGTACGTATAGTCCATGATTGCATTCCTCCCCCAATGATTAGTTGAACACGAACCAGACCAGAGCGACGACGCTGAGCACGGCCGTCACGGCATACAGCATGCTGAGCCTTGCCCATTTTTTTCCATGCGCGCGGTCGTAAGCAGGGTTTCCATTTCGATTTTCCTTGGAAAAGCCAACCGCCAATGTAGCGCCGATCGCCGCCAGAATGACGGCCCCCACGAGAATATAACTGAACATGACAATCCCCTTATCGATTTAAAGTTAGGCTTGATAAGCGACGATGCCGTTGACGACCGTCATCAGCGCCTTGGCATGAAGCAGCTCGTCGGGATCCATGCCGTCATGGATCCGGCGGTCGACGACGGTGAAGTCGGCATGCTTGCCGATCCCGATCGAGCCCCTCCGGTCCGACTCCCCCGCCGCGGCCGCGCTGCCGTGCGTGAACAGCCCGATGGACTGGGAGATGCTCAGCTTCTCCTCCGGCAAATAGCCTTCATGCCGCTCGCCGGGCTTGCGCCTCGTAACGGCGGCGTGGATGCCGAGGAACGGATTCAGCGGCTCGATCGGCGCATCGCTGCCTCCGGAGCAGGGCAATCCCGTCTGCAGCCATTTCTTCCAGGCGTACAGATAGCTTGTCCGCTCCGGGCCGACCCGGTCCATGACCCAAGGGAAATCGCTCGGCACGAACCGCGGCTGCAGATCGACGGCCAGATTCATCCTCTTCATGCGCTCCACCGTAGCCGGCTGCACGATCTGGGCATGGATGAAGCGGTCCGGGAGCTTGGCGTCCGCGGCCAGCGGATGCGCCTCCAGCACATCCGCCATCATCTCGGCGGCTCCGTCCCCGATCGCGTGGAAGGCGATCGGATATCCCTGCCGCCGCGCCCTGCCGACAATCCCTGCCAGCTCCTCCGCTGTATGCATCGCCAATCCCAGCGCGGCGGGCGCGTCGTGATAAGGCTCCCGGAGCAGCGCCGTGCGGCCGCCGACCGSCCCCGTCGGCGAACAGCTTCACCGCTCCGATCCGCAGCCAGTCGCTGCCGCTGCCCGCCCGCATCCCAAGCTCCTGGATCTCGTCCAGGAAGCCGTGGAACATCAGCTGATGGGTCCGGAAAGCCAGGCCTTCCTCCCTCAGCTCGCTCTGGATGCGCAGCATCGCTTCCACGCTGCCGAGCAGCCGGAGATCCTCGGTGTGGGCGGCCGTAAGTCCGAGCCGGAGCGCGTCCTCGCTGGCCCGCCTCATCGAGCTCTTCAGGAAATCGTAATCCGGTGCGGGCTGGACGGCGGCGAATGGAGCGGATGCATTCTCGTAGATCCAGCCGTTCAATTGACCGCCGGCATCTCTGCCGAAGGCGCCCGATTCCGGATCGGGAGTGTGCGCCGTAACGCCGGCTCTGCGGAACGCTTCCGAATTGCCGAGAAACGCATGGAAGCAGGTTCGAGTGAGATAGACGGGATGCCGCTCCGTGATTTCATCCAGCTCTCTCCGATGCGGCGCCGTTCCGTCCGGGAAGTTGTTCTCGTTCCAGTTCAGTCCGAGAATCCATTCGCCCTCCGGCGTGGAGGCGGCCCGCTCGGCAATCATGTGCAGCATCTCTTCCCTCGATGCCGCTTCGGTAAAGTCGAGCATGCCGAGCTTCATGCCATGCATCCCGAGATGCATATGGGCATCGACCAAACCGGGCAGCACCTGCGCCCCGTTCCAATCGACTTTCGCGTAAGGACGCCCGCTGAGCTGAAGCTCCAGCTCGGAAGCGGTTCCAATCGCCCGGATGATGCCATTCTCGACGTAGACCGAATCGGCCGCGGCCGATTCCGTCATGAACAGATTGCCGCGTACGAATAAGACGGCAGACATGGCGACCCCTCCCCGTTTTTTTCTTTCATTATACCAAATCGCCGCTGCCGCAAAAGACAAAAAACCGCCACGCGCGTGACGGTCTTGTGCCTGATGGAGGGATGCTTATGGCGACTATTTCCGATGCAGCTGCCTGTATTCATCCTCGAGAATGGCCATGAGAATGGAGTCATGATAGGCATGCCCATAATAGAGCGCCTCGCGCTGTACGCCTTCGCGCTTGAAGCCGAGCTTCTCGTAGACATGCGCCGCCCTTTCGTTGAACGCGAATACGTTCAGCTCGATGCGATGCAGATTGAGAATGCCGAATCCGTAATCAAGCATGAGCCGCAAAGCCTCGCTTCCGTAGCCTTTTCCCTGATGGGACTTGTCGTTCAGCGCGATCCGTATGCCCGCATTGCGGTTGTTGCGGTCGATGTCCTGAATCGCGATGTCTCCGATCAGTTCATCGGTATCCCGGAGAGCGATCAGAAGAAGGACGGAGGATGCATCCTTCTCCTTGCCATGGAGGTAATCGACGATTTGTTCCCTCGTATAGTGCTTCTGCGTGCCGGTGAGCATCCGTGTCTCGGAGTCGTACAGGCCGGCGTAATACCAGTCGGCATCCCCTGCTTCCACAGGTCTCAGATAAACGGATTTTCCTTCCAGAAATCGGACGGGTTTCATGATGGCTGTTCTCCTTTTCGACGAACTCATTATTTCAAAAGATTACCAGCCCGTGTGCGGCCCGTCCAGAACCGAAATCGGTTAAACCCGTTCTCTACCATCCTTCTGGAACGGAACATAGACGAAGGACGCCTTGGCAGGCGTCCTGGCCGAAAGGTCGATCCGGGAAATCAATGAAGCGGCAGCCTGCAGCTTGGCTAGCTCTTCGTCCAGCAGCTTGCGGTACAGATCGGCGCTCATTTTCCTGCCGTCCTCCAGATTTCCTTCTGGATGGCGGATCCATTGCCACAGCTGCGCCCTGGAGATTTTGGCCGAAGCGTCATCCTCCATGAGGCTGTTGATCGGCACGGCGCCCGTTCCACGCAGCCAGGCTTCGATATAGTTCAAGCCGACCGACAGGTTCAGGCGGACGCCGGCTTCGGTAATGGGCTCTCGTGGCGCTTCAAGCAGCTGCTAGGCACCGACGATGCCGTCCGGGTGGATGAAGAGCTGGCTCGCCCCCGGCATATGTTCGTTGAATCCCCCCTCTGCCACTGCGACAAGCCCGGGATGGGCGACCCAAGTGCCGTCATGGCCGATCCGGACTTCCCTCAGCTTGTCGAGGCGAACCTTTTCAAGCGCCCGTTCGTTGGCGGCGGGATTTGTTTTTGAAAGGAATTTGCGCCGCCATGCCGCCGATGCAGACGCTCCCCGCCGGTGGCAGGTCTGGACCGCAAGCCGCGCATAAGCGGCCATGAACGGCGAGTCCATCTTGAAGAGGCTGCGGTCGGGAAAAACAAGCACAAAAAAACCCGCCTACATCGCGGGTTTTCCATCGGACTGATACCGATCATCGGCATGCATCGGCCAGAGGCGGCTATTCCATCAAACGCGCTGTCAGCATGGACTGCGCCACTTGCCGCCGTCATGCAAGTAAGCATCCTTGATCGCCCGGTATGCCGTTCCTTCGCTCACCGATGCCCAAGCATCGCCGCAACAGACTCTACGGACTGTTCTACCAATCCGTGCCGCCAGCCTGCGTCCTGTCAGGCAAGGCTCTATTTCTCGCCTGCGACGGCGTCATGCCGACATATTGCTTGAACAGCCTCGTAAAATAATTGGGATTGCTGCAGCCGACGCGTTCCGCGACTTCGGTGACGGACAAGCCGGTTTCCAAGAGCAGCTTGGCCGCCTGCCGCATCCGGCAGCGGTTCACAAAATCGGTGAACGTCCTTCCGGTCAGCCTCTTGAACATCTTGCAGAAATGGTGCGGGCTCACGCTCACCATCCTGGCCGCTTCCCTGACTCCCATGGGCGCGCCGCTGTCTTCCACGTGCCGAATCAATTCCTTGAACCTTTCCTGCCGGAATCCGGCTTCCCTTGCCCGTCCCGCCTGTCCCGGAGGCAAATGAGTCCGAGCCAGCCATGCAAAGGCAAGAAACAGATAGGTTTTGGCGATCATCCGCCCGGAAGCGGAGAACCCTGTCCCGGACTCCGCGACAGCCATGTCGATCAAGCGCCGCGCTTCTTCTCCGCATCGGCCCGGATAGGCAGGCAGGGAAGCTCTTCCATCCAGATAAGGGCTGAGCAGCGTGTCATAGTCCTCTTCCTTGGCCCAATCGCTGAACAGCGCCCCGTTGAACACGATAGAGACATACTCCACTTGCTCCGAGCCGCGGCTGAACCCCGTATGCAGATCGCCCGCCTGCACGACGAGCAGCGTTCCCGGCTCGGCCTCGCATACCTGACTGCCGATATGGAATACGGCCCGTCCCCGCCGCATCACGATGAACTCGAAATGTTCGTGCCAGTGCAGGAACAGGACGCATTGGCCAGGCTTCGTTTCTCCCGAAGCGTTGAAAAACAGTTTGAATGGATAGCTGCGGTCCAAAGGGTTGTTCTCCCAATGCTCCCGGTTCATCTCCATCGGCTTCACCTGCACAAGATAAGAGTGGTTTTGCGCAATTTAGGATCGAGAATACAGGGCTGGAATGCGTTATAATTCACTTGACAGCGTTTACTATAGCTCACAATCAGAGTGAATGACAAGCCCGATAGGAAGGGCCAGGCTGGAGGAGGCAAATACAAATGAAAGAGAAGATGTTTCGAATTGTCGTCGCCGGATGCGGCGGCATGGCGAATACTTGGGTGGAATACGCCATGGGCAGGCAGGACGCGGAGATTGTCGGACTTGTCGACATCCGTCTGGAATCCGCTGAGCGCATGGCCGAGAGGCATGGGCTGAGCTGCGGGAAGTATGTGTCGCTTGAGGAAGCAATCAAGGAAAACGAAGCCAATCTCGTGTTCGATGTCACCATCCCGGCCAGCCATCATGAGATCGGCACAGCTGCGATGAAGCTTGGCTGCGACGTATTCTCCGAGAAGCCGCTCGCTGAATCGCTCGATGGCTGCCTCGATCTCGTCCGGGTATCGGATGAGACGGGACGATCGCATGCCGTCATGCAGAACAGACGCTTCGACCCCAATATACGGGCGTTGCGGAGCCTTATCAAGGAAGGAACGATCGGCAAGCCCGGTTTCGCCGGAGCGGACTTTTTTATCGGCGCTCACTTCGGCGGCTTCCGGGATGCCATGGAAAGCCCTCTCATTCTGGATATGGCCATCCACACGTTCGACCAGGCGAGGCTTATTCTCGGCGCCGATCCTATCTCCGTCTATTGCCATGAATTCAACCCCGCCGGCTCCTGGTATGCGGGAAGCGCGGCTGCCGTCTGCATATTCGAAATGTCCGACGGCTCCGTGTTTAACTATCGGGGCTCCTGGTGCGCAGAAGGCGCCCCCACCTCGTGGGAAGCTCAGTGGAGGATTACAGGCTCTGCGGGAACGGCGATATGGAACGGCTCGGACAGCCCATATGCGGACATCCTCGCCCCTCAGCAGGAGGAGCAAGCCTTCTTGAAGGCGACGAAGCGGATCGAAACCTCCCCTGCAGCCGGCGGCGCGTCCTGGCATCACCGCTGCCTGGACGAATTGTTCGACTCCCTGCTGCAGGAACGCCCCGCCGAAACGGACTGCCGGGACAATCTTCTCAGCATGGCTATGGTGCTCGGCGCGATGGAAAGCTCAAGAAGCGGGCGGAAGGTGCTCCTGTCGGAGCTTCTCGGACGCTAGCGCCGGCTTCACCTCGATCCGATCGGGTCCTCACAGGATCGCCTCTCCAATCTATCCGTTTTAGACTATCACCGGCTGACTTCTCCGATCATGGGATTTTTGAGAGCGCCGGAATGGCTGATTCGAGCATTGACCTTGATTTCCACAACCGGCTTCATGTCGAACAGCGAGGTATCGTTCCCAAGCGCTTTCCACGCCCGATTGGCTTTTTTTATACATGGCATGCTCCAAATTCAGAAGGTCCGTCTTGGTGCGAACGGATTGCTCGACCATCTGGCGGACCTCTTCTTCAATTTTCCTGTTGGATGCTGCCTCCAATTGGGACAAAGACATATACTTCTCGTCTTGCCGCGACGATAGATACCCTTTGGTCTGGATTTCGACCTCGAATGTTGGAATCGGGCCCGGGCGGACGGAAATGCTGGATTTCGGATCCAGAAAGATAATCTGCACATCCGTTTTGTCCTCCGAAGGCACAAGCAGCGAAATCCGGTTCGACTCTTGGGCAAGCCAGCGCATTCCCTGCAGCTGCTTGATCGGAACGAGCGATTGCAGCCGCTTTTCCTTGATAAAGTAAGCCCCGCTTACATACGGCTTTTCCTCTTTTCCTTTCTGATCCTTCCACTGCGTCTTATTAATGGACACCGCCGGTATATAAGCGGTCTCTCCCGGCTCGAAAGCGCTGCGCATCAACTCGAACAATTGCACGGGCTCAAGCTGAGAATTCTGAATGAAGATGGACTTGGGCTCATGCAAAATCGTATTCAGCGCCGATTGCCGGAAAAATCCGTTCATCATGAGAATATCCTCCATCTTGTCCTTCGTCCCGTATACCCATGGCGTCAGCCTGATTTCATGGTAGCGGGGCAAGCTGTCGAATACATGCTCGAGTCCGTGCCGGATAGCTCCTTCGCCGAAGATGACAGCCGTCATATGCGACCAGACAATCATGGATTGGCTCGTTTTATAGATTTGAAACATCGCGTCGTTCAGCGTGGAGCCCTCGCCATGGCCGACCCAGATCATCGGGCTTTGATCGTTCGCATTGGGTTCCGTTTTGGCGACGGATGCAAAATCGAGCATTTGATAATACCCGACGTACTTGCCGTCTACATAGTCGATTCCGATCGCGGTGACGTAATTGAGATCCTGAGGATCGACGATATCCGTGTTTCCCGAGCAGGATGTCAGCGTCAGCAGGACCGCGATTCCGCCCAGCGCGCGCCGCAGCATAGATTATCCCTTCTTCCGTTTTTTCAGCATCGTTGCCATATAATTGCGCCTTTGGCGCGGGTTCAAGGCCAAGGCGGACATCCATTCCCGGAACTGCAGGGAAGCGATCGGCTCCAAATAGTTGAGCCCGAACGAATCCAGCCGGCAAAGATAGATCAGGATGCCGATGCCGGACAGCATGAATCCGTACACGCCCAAGTAAGAGGAGAAGAACAGGACGAACAGCCGGATGACGCTCACTGTGCCGGATAGGGATTGGTTGACGAGCACGAACGTCGCGACTGCCGATGTCGAGATGACTACGAGCATCGTAGGCGAAGCCAGTCCTGCACGGACGGCGGCATCGCCGATGATGATGCCGCCGACGATGCCCACCGTTTGGCCGACCGCTTTGGGCAGCCTGACCCCCGCTTCCCTAAGAAGCTCGAACAAGATCAGGAGAGTAAGCGCCTCCAGCGCCAGCGGAAGCGGAATGCCGCTTCTGGAGACGACCACCGTCGCCAGCAGCTGGAAAGGAATTTGGGATACGTTCACCGAACCTATCGCGACCCAGAAGCCGGGCAGGAAGATGGCGATCAGAAACCCGACCATCCGGATCAGCCTCTGAAGCATGACGAAATGATACGGGTAATGCACATCCTCCGGCGACTTGAGCACCTCGAAGAAATTGATTGGACCGATCAGCACCATCGGAGACCCGTTGACGATGACGATGAACCTTCCTCTAAGCAGGCATTCCGTAGCAAAATCGGGCCGGGCAATGTAATCGAGGAGAGGAAACAGGGAAAAAGAACGGTCCGACAGCCACTGCTCCAGCTGGCCGCTCCCAATGATGCTCTCCGTCTCGAAGCTGGAGAGCCGCTTCCTGATTTCGTCGATTAGGACCGGATCGGCTTTATGCTCGAGATAGACCAGGTATACCTTCGTGCGGCTCAAAGACCCGATATCGAACTGCTCGCTGAATAGATGGGACGTCTGCAGCCTTTTGCGGATCAGGGCCAGGTTCGTATTCACCTCTTCGGTGAAGGCGTCCTTGGGTCCTTTGATGGAAATTTCCGTATTGGACTCCGCAGGCTGCCGCTTCGGAATATCCGCGATGTTGAGGGCGTGGAACCTGCGCTCTCCCGCCTGATGAAAGAGGACATAACCGGTGAAAAGCAGATCGATCATCCAGCTGGCGGTATCCGCCTCGATGATGGGCGGGGACACCGGCGGGCCGCCCTGCTCGCTCCCCCCTTGGTCGAGCCAAGCGATAAGCGGGTTCATATATTCGTTCAGCTCGGCATGATCGATCATTCCATCGCAGTAGAAAACAGCGAACCTGGATGCATATCCTTCCGGAACGGGAGCGAAGCATAGATCCGAGTAGACCGAAAGCTCTTGCTTCAGATGCTCCCCCTTCAGCTTGCCCGCCGCCAGCAGCTCCTCCAGATGCGCTATCGCCGGCGGCTGTTTTGGCTCCTGCTTATCCTTCATTTCGGCTCAACCCTCTTCCAGGCGGAATGAAGCTGGCGATGAACAAGATCAGCAGCATAGCCAGACCGAACAGGACGAGACCCGGATAATAAAGGAACTCCATGAATTGCTGCATTGTGATGTCGCTGATCGGCAGCAGGATCATGACGACCAGGGCGAGCGCTATTCCCGTTGTCCACCACTGACGGAATCGGATCGATTTCGTCTCGAGAATATCCGTCAGCAGGAACAGCATCAGAGCGACCCGCACGAGAGAGCCGGCCATCAACTGCAGGATGGCCAGGAAATCGACATGGGAAATCCGCTTGCCGACAATGAGCAGCCTCCATTGCTCGAAGGCGGGAAAGCGCAAGCTGCCGGCCACCGACGGTCCGAACGAAGCGAGGCTGCCCGTTACGGGTCCAATGACCAGTCCGCATAACAGCGTGATCAGGATGACGAGGCTGGTATAGTTGAGAGGCTTTTTGAGCTTGTGCTGAAGCAGAAGCAGCAGCAGCAGATCCGTCGTACCGCCGACGACGATCATGCTTCCCTTGAGCACAGGACCGGCTCCGTTGGCCAGGACGGGCATCAAATAACCGTAGTCCTTGGCGTAGAATGTAAACGCCGATACGAAATGCCCCAGAAGCCAGATGATCGGCAGAAGCAGGGCCGACATTTGAAACAGCGTGCTTCCTCCTTTGTAAGAGGCGCCCAGGGCGAACAGCATGAACAAGACGGTAACAATCCAGATGGGCGTAAAAGGCAGGAAAAAAATCGTCACGACCTCGATCATATCGAAGAGGGCAATATACCCCGCGAGAAAATAGTTCAATGCCATAACCGCGATAAGCGGAACGGCGATCCAGACGCCCATCCGCGATTTCAGCCAGCCGTACAGCTTCTCCTTGCCGATGGATTTCGATATCCGCACAAAGAACAGGCCCCATGCAAGCAGAAATACATATGCGACCAGGACGCTGATCCAGGAATCCCTTCCGGAAGTCTTCAGCAGCTGCGGCAGGATAAGAACATGATTCGATATGCCGAGCGATAACAGGAGAAGGAAAATGACCTGCGTCCGCGAGTACATGTAGTTTTCGCCTCCTATGCAGCAAGTAACGCTTAGAGTATCCAGTTTCATCCATGGATATTCGGCAGCAGATCCTCTCCTTGCTGGCGGCTAATGCCTTCCCGTTGCCGAGCCAAAAAAAAAGAACCGCAGCTTCGGCCAAAGGCGGAAGCTGCGGTCGGCAGGCAATCTCTGCTGAAACATACAAGCGGCTATCCACGCTTCACCCATGTCGGTATTTTGCCGGCAACGGAATCCATCGCCTCTCGCAGCTGCTTGTTGTCGATATGCGTATAGATTTGAGTCGTCTCGATGCTGGCGTGCCCGAGCAGCTCCTGCAGCGTCCGGATATCCGTGCCGCTGCGGATCTGCATCGTGGCGAAGCTATGCCTCAGCTTATGGCTCGACAGCTTTTTCATCGACAGCTCCGGCAAGCTGGCCTGCAGCCGGGAGAGCGTGGAATCCGCCATGTTCTGAATCATCCGGATCGACAGGCGCCTGCCCAGCTGAGACACGAACATCGGCTGCTCCTTTCCTTGCTTCATCTTGAGCTCGGAGGTTTCCATCATTTGGAGCAGGAGCCGCGCGAGCGATGACGGCAGCGGCAGATAACGCCATTTGCGCCCTTTGCCCAGCACGGACAGCATGCCTTCGGACGTCAGGTCGTGTCGGTTGAGCCTGTGGATCTCTCCGACCCGAAGTCCGGCATAGGACATCAGCAGCAAGATCGAAAGATTGCGCTCGCGATGCCTGCCTTCGACATGCTCGAACAGCAGCTGCAGCTGCTCCTCCTCCAGATAGACCGGGATGCGGTTTTTCTGCTGCCTGGATTTGGCTGTAAGCGCGGCCGGATTCACATTCAGCTGCTCCATCTCGTTGAGCGCCTTGTAAAAGGCTCTCAGCGAGGACAGCTTCCGGTTGCGCGCTTCATCTCCTGCCCCCGCTTCTCTCGTGCGGGACAAATAACGCATGATGTCGAGCTTGGTGGACTGCTCCAGCGGAGCGGGATGCATCATCGAGAGAAATTGGCCGACATCGGCTTTGTAGGCTCTTTCGGTCGAAGACGTCATGCCCTGGTTTTTCATCCAGATGCCGAACAGCTCGAGCTCCGTTCCATAGGTGTCCTGAAGCTCATGATTCGTTGCGTACAAGTCCTCCAACCTCCCGCTTTGAATTCATTTATCGCTTTAAAATCGAAGTTGCGTAAAATATGTATTTCACGCCATTTTTGAGGCAAGAAAAATCGGCAATCCTAAGGCTAGGAATGCCGGATATGCTGCAGCGTCTGCGTGAAGATTTGCTCCACATGGTCGTCGTCCAAGGAGTAAAACACGGTTTTGCCTGCCTTGCGGCGTTTGACGATGCGCATATTGCGCAAATATCGAAGCTGATGGGATACAGCCGACTGGTTCATGTCCAGCAGCACGGTCAAGTCATGCACGCATAATTCGGCATGAAGCAGAGCTCCTACCAGCCGCACTCGAGTAGGATCCGAAAAGGCCTTCATCCAATCGGCCAGCTGGCCGGCGGAATTCTCGTCAAGCATCGATGCCCGCACCGCATCCAGATTGGCTGTCGATCCTTCCCCGGAGTCCTCGTCCATCAATTCGGCCGTCTCCAACCGCCCGTCACCGGAAGCAGGCCGCACTGCCGAAGAATAGAATGTTTCATCGGTCATTCTTCATCACTCCGGTTTCTCTAAGGTGGTTTCATTATATCAAACGGGGAGTTAAAGCGGAACTTTTACGGATAATAAAAAAAAGAGACGCTCTATGGGCTGTTTGCATTGACACTCCAATGGTTTAATCATATTATATGAGCAAGTGATCATATGTTATATTAATTCTCTTTTTGGAAAGTAGGTACCGACGATGACGGAATACCGGGTAAAAGGTCTCAGCTGCGGCAATTGCACGCTCGAGCTCGAACGTGAAATTCGCAAGCTTCCTTACGGCGATACGGCTACTCTTCATTATTCCTCGGCTCGGCTTGTCATCGACGAGCGGGTGCCGCTCGATAAGCTGCGAAAAATATTGAAATCGGACGGAGCGGCTTTGATCGGTTCAGCCGCGGCGGCTTCAAGCCCTCATGCTGGAGTTTCCTCTTCTTGCGTATTGCCGGAATCAGGCCAAGGCCATTCTTCGGAGCATGAACACGGCAGCAGCGAAGATAGCCATAACCATAACCATAGCCAATCGAAATGGAACAGCACTGCTGGCGTAGCGGCGGCTGCTTCAGGCGAAGCCCCAGACACCGGCAATGCTCAAGCAGGTTCTCACACCGGCAGCGATGGCCACGGACACGATCACAATGACGGCCATCATGATCACGATCATGGAGATGGAAGCCGCTTGACCCTGTATCTCATAGGCGTCTCCTTCCTGCTGTTCGCTCTGGCGGCATGGTCGGGCTCCCTCCTCTCCGACACGATGCAAATCGTCTTTTATGTCGCGGCGATAATTTTGAGCGGCTGGTCGACGTTCTGGAGAGGACTACGCAATTTGCTGCGCTTTCGCTTCAACATCGATACGCTCATGACCGTCGCGCTGGTCGGGGCGGCAGCGATTCAGGAATGGAAGGAAGCTACGCTCGTCGCCATCCTGTTCGGCATCAACGAGCTGCTTGAAGGCCTCGGCATGAGCCGTGCCCGCCGTTCCATGGACCGGCTGCTGCAGGCTGCGCCGAAGGAAGCCGTGCTGCTGGCCGACGGCGGCCAGCAATCCGTCCCGGTAAGCCGGCTTCGCGAAGGCGATCTCGTGTTAGTGAAAGCAGGCTCGCAGATCCCATCGGACGGCACGATCGTAAGCGGTCAGAGCTCTGTCAACGAAGCGGCGATTACAGGCGAGTCGCTCCCTGTCGACAAGAAGATCGACGATCAGGTTTTCGGCGGCAGCCTCAACAACGAAGGCATGCTGACAGTCCGGATCGACCGGGCTTACCAGCAGTCCTCGCTGGCCAAAATCCTGCAGCTCGTGCAGGAAGCCCAGGAATCGAAAACGCCGACAGAGCTGTTCATCAACCGCTTCTCCCGATACTACACGCCCTTTATTATGCTTGTTTCCCTGCTCGTCATCCTCATCCCTCCGCTGCTGCTCGGCGGTTCATGGAACCACTGGCTTTATGAAGGGCTGGCCGTCCTTATCGTAGGATGTCCATGCGCTTTGATCCTCTCCTCGCCCGTTGCCATCCTGGCCGGAATCACCCGATTGGCGCGCGAAGGAATTCTGGTCAAAGGCGGAGCCTTTTTGGAGCAGCTCGGCAAGATCGACTTGATCGCCTTCGATAAAACCGGAACGTTGACCAAAGGCCGGCCGCATGTCGCGGCCGCGGAAAGTTGGGATGACCGGTTCCTGCCGATCGCGGCCGCGATCGAGAGCGGTTCGTCCCATCCGCTTGCGGGAGCGGTTCTGGATTATGCCGAGCAGCACTCCGTGCATGTCGAGCCGCTGGAATCCGAGACGGCCGCAGGACGCGGGCTGAAGGCGTCGAAGGACGGAGCCACCTATACCCTCGGCAGCCAGCAGCTCATCGAGAGCCTCGGCCTTGCCGACTATGACAACATCAGAGCATCGGTCGATTCGTTCTTGAAGCAAGGTTATACGCTTGTGCTCGTTGCCGACGATACCCGCGTGCTGGGCATGTTCGGCATATCTGACGAGCTGCGGCCGGAAAGCCCGGCGGTGCTGCAGGGGCTTCGCCGAGCCGGCATCTGGCGCACGGTCATGCTGACCGGCGACAACGCTCAATCCGCAGACCGCATGGCAAAAGCAGCCGGCTTGACCGATGTGTATGCCGGCCTGCTGCCGGAAGATAAAGTCAAGCGCATCCAAGAGCTCAAGTCGTCCGGCAAGGTGGCCATGATCGGCGACGGCATCAACGACGCTCCTGCGTTGGCGGCGGCCGATCTCGGCATTGCCATGGGAAAAGGCACGGACAGCGCCATTGAAACGGCTGATCTGGTACTCATGCAGGACAATCTGACGAAGCTTCCTTCTGCTGTCCGGACCGCAAAAACAACGAACCGGATTATCCGCTTCAATCTTGGCGTAGCTCTCGGCCTCAAGCTCATCGCCCTCTTGCTCACCATTCCGGGCTGGCTGACGCTTTGGATCGCGATCCTGTCGGATATGGGCGCCACGATCTTCGTGTCCCTGGTCAGTCTGACTCTGCTCCTTCCTGTACGAAAAAAAGATAAAGCCTAATCATAGACATCATTTAAGGCGCCTTTCCTCCAGGAAAGGCGCCTTTATCATTCCGATATGATGCAAGGCACGAGAAGAGCGGCTTCGATGCGATCCGTATTTTAATTCCGGAGCCGCCAGATACTTCACGCAACGGTTTGTCCATGGGCCTTTATCGATCTTCATTTCAGCATCTTTCGACTTCTCTACCAAACGGAATCTTCCAAACATTGCCTTTCAACAGTCAAATAAGGTACGCTGGATACGGTCTGAAGCGAAAACGCAGGGGAGGCAAGGCTTGTGGAGCAGGAACCGATCATCACTCTTTCCAATATCTCCAAATCTTATCATAAGCGAAAAATATTATCTTCCGTCCATTTATCCATTCATTCCGGACATGTCTATATGCTGCAGGGAAGCAATGGCTCCGGCAAAAGCACGCTCATCAAAATTGCCGCGAACCTGGTCGCCCCTACTTCCGGAATCCGCAAGGTAGCCGCGCATAAAACCATTCGGATCGGCTACGCGCCCGATCATCTTCCCAAGCTGAAATTGTCATCGTCCGAATACCTCCGATATATGGGACGGATTGCCGGCATCGACAAGCATGTCTTAGCGGACAAAATCCTCGAGCTCCATCGGCTTTTTCAGCTGGATCCCGGTTCCTCCGCCTATTTGCTCCACTATTCCAAAGGGATGCTCCAAAAAGTAAACCTCATGCAGGCTTCGCTGCAAAAGCCGGATCTGCTTTTGCTGGATGAACCGCTGTCCGGCCTGGATGCGGAATCGCAGGCTCATCTGCTGGAAGCGCTGCAGAAGATTCATATGGAAGGCACAGCGGTTGTGGCAGCCGTGCATGATTCCTTGCTGATCGAGGCTCTTGGCGGCACCATGCTGCAACTGAAGGAAGGCGTCCTTTCGGTGGAATCGAACGTTCCATCCCAGGCGGCGGCAGCGCCCTCCCACAGCCAGGTCGAAATCAAAGGCAGAGCCGAGCCGGACATGCTGGCACAAATTCTGATGAGATATCCGCAAGCCAGACGTCAGCTGGCCGAGTCCAACGATTTGCTCGGGTCCGATGATTTCATTGTTCATCTCCCCTATGGACAGTCGCAGCAGCTCCTCCTTGCGCTGCTGCAAGCCGGGGCGGTCGTCGACGTCGTGATACCGATAAAGGAGGGCTGAAAATGCGCCACCTGCTGGCCTACCATTGCCGCTGCCATCTTCGTTCTTACCGCTATGCGGCGCCGCTCTCGCTGTTCTTGCTGGCCCTTTTGTTCATCTACGCCCAGGTTCCGAATCCGGTCATGGGCAGCTATGCGTTTTCCTCTTCCTTCTTGTTCTTGATTATGATATGGGTCTGCATCGGAGTCATGGAAGGGGAAGAAGCCAATCAGGACATGATCCTCTCGCTGCAGGCGGGTTCGTTCCTGCGGCTGTTCGCTTCCAAGCTGCTCTACGCGTGGTGCTTTTCGCTTCCCTTGGCAGCATTCGCCGTTCTGTACCCTGCCCTGTTCCACAAGTTCGCCAGAGCTCCCGAGGTGTCCGAATTAGCCTTTTCATTCGGCAGCCACATCGTGATGTCGGTGCTTGGCGTCGGAATTGCATCGTTGTTCAACAGCCGGTTGATATCTTCCCGCTCGATCTCCTATCTGCTGCTGCTGGCCGTCATTGCCCTTTCCTTCTCGGGACAAGGCATTCTGGACCAGCTTCCGGCGCCGGCAAACGGATTGGCCTGGCTTGCTCCTCCGGCCTGGCATATGGTACGCACATTGACGCAGTATGACGGCGCAGCCACCTCCGTTCGATTGGCCGCGATTGTCTATCCCTTGCTATACGGCGTTGCCGCGGCTGCATGGGCGTGCAAGCTCATGAACAACCGGAAGCTCGACCTTCCATTGAAGTAATGTTGGAAACAAAAAAAGCCCCGCTGATCAGCGGGGCTTTGCATTCATTAAGGAACGAATTGTTGAACGATCTTCGTTACGATTCCGTCCTTGACGGTGATGTGATACGGGAAATAGCTCAAATCAAGCACATCGGTCTGTGGATAAAGCTGGGCGAATTTCTCGAGCGAGATCGGCTCGTTCCACTCGGTATCAGCAGCGTCGTTTCCTTTGTCATAGATCTGCATAAGCACTTCGGCATTGGGAGCAACCTCGTAGGTTTGGACGGAAGGATCGTCGTTGACGATGTAATAGCCGTCCGGAGCTCCGTCCAAGCCGGAATCCGGCTCATGCTTGAGGAACTGCTCATCCGCCTGAGCGCCTTCGTACCAGTCGATCTTGTCGGCGGTTATGTACCATTTGCCGTCTTTATGAGTCAATCCATTAATATAGTCCGTTTGGGTGTCTGCGGTCTTCTTCACGGGCTGATAATCGCCGCCGACCGCGTTGGCCGTGGAGATGAAGTAGAATACGATTGCCGCTGCAGCCATCATGCTGAACATCGTTTTTTTCATTGGGGTTCGACTCCCTTTCTCTTCGCAGGCCGATTCATTGGCATATTACCCGTTCTCGATCGCCCTGAATCATTTGCCCTCGTTCCCTATTATAAACGGCTCATCTCCCCAAGAAGTTGCAACAAAGTTACAAAAGGCTGTAACCTGTATTTAAAGACTATGTTCTTGTCCAAACGGATTCCAGCGCGGACAATAAAAAGGAGCTGCCAGACGACAACATGAAGGTTAAAAGAAGCGCAGGAGCCGCGGTATTTATCCTCATCTACGCGGCCATTACCTATTATATTGGATGGTCCGCATCCGCATTCATGCAATCCTACCATCTCCAGACGGGCTGGATATGGCTGCCCGTCATTTTCTTCGCCCTTTCCTACTTTGCGGCCATGGGGTTGATCCGCGTCTGGGACTCGGCGCTCATTCGCGGAGTCAAAGTCGTTTCTTCCTTCTATGTCGCGATTCTCGAATACTTGATTCTTCTCCTTCCCGCTGCCGGACTTATCGGCCTCGCATGGAACGCCGCAGGCGGCGATACGGATGCTTACGTCCAAGCAGCCGGATGGACGGTGCTGGCGCTGCTCGCGATCCTGCTTTTCTGGGGCTCCCGGAACGCATGGAGCCCTGTCGTCAGAGAACATACGCTTGAGATCGCCAAATCCGTGCCGGGACGAACCGGCATCCGCATCATGGTCGCATCGGATATCCACCTGGGCAACATCGTCGGCAACAGGCATCTGCGCAAGCTCGTGCGCAAGGCCGAACAGCTGAAGCCGGATCTGATCCTGCTCCCCGGCGATGTCATCGACGACAGCGTCAAGCCGTTTTTGCGCAACAAGATGGCCGATACGATCTCCGGGCTCAAAGCTCCGCTCGGCACTTACGCCGTGCTCGGCAACCACGAGTATTACGGCGGCCATATCGATGAGTATACGGCAGCCATGGCTCACGCCGGCATTCCGGTCCTGCAGGACGAGCTGGTCGAGACCGGCGGCGTCTTCATCGCCGGACGCAAGGACAAAACAGCCGAAAGTCCGGCCTTCGGCGGCCGTCTTTCCGTCCAGGAGCTTGTGCGCGGCGCCGATCCATCGGCTCCCTTGATCGTCTTGGACCACCAGCCCTACGCCTTCGACAAGGCAGCGGCGGCCGGAGCCGATCTCCTGCTGTGCGGGCATACCCATAGGGGCCAGTTCGCTCCCAATCATCTCGTCACTCGCCGCCTTTTCGAGCTGGATTGGGGATATATGATCAAGTCCCGCATGCATGTGCTCGTTTCTTCCGGATTTGGCACCTGGGGACCGCCGATCCGGCTGTTCAGCCGCAGCGAGATTCTGCATATTACCATTCATTTTGTTTAAGCATGGACTTGAACACGATTTTCAGGTACAGGCCTTTTTCCGGCCTGTTTTTTTATTTTCTGCAATATGGTTTACATAACTATTCTTACTAATAGATGATTGTTGGAAACGTCCCGGCTTGATAAAATAAAGGTCTAGACTGGAGGCCGTTCATGCCATGAATATTTTAAAAATAAAAGACCGTCAGGAGCTCGACCGGCGCGTCCCCTCCATGCCCTGGTATGTGGAGAAGTTCATCAACTACAAGCTGCCGGACCTCTCCCCCTCTTCCTTGCTTGAATATGTACGGGATTACGAAACCTTCTTCGGCTGGATGATCGCCGAAGGCTTGGCCGAAGGCCCTGCCCTGCGGGACGTCGCCTTGCTGGAGCTGGAGAAGCTGCACATGGACAGCATCGACCATTACCGGATGCACCTGGCTTCCCGCCCCGAGCACGCCAATACGCGGACGACGATATCCCGGAAGCTGAGCTCGCTCCGCTCGCTTTTCCATTACTTGAGCCAAATTGCCGAGGATGACGACTTCTACCCGCTGCTGAAGCGGAACATCATGGCCAAGGTCGCGATCAAGCGCACCCACAAGCCCAAGGATACAGCGGCGAAGCTGGAGGGAAAGCTGCTCCAGGAGGAGGAAATCTCCGAATTCCTGCATTATGTCCGTGTCGGCTATGGCGCCGATGTGGCGAACAACAAGCAGGCTTTGTCCGCCTACGAGCGTAATTCCGTCCGGGATGCGTGCATTGTGAGCCTCATCCTCCACTCCGGACTGCGCGTCTCCGAGGTCGTCAATCTCAACGTCGACGATATCGACCTCAAGAAAAAGCTTACCTACGTCTACCGCAAAGGGAGCAACGACGACACGTTCAAGACGCCTGTCTATTTCCGCCAGGAGGCGCTTGACGACTTGGGCGGCTATATCCAGCTTCGAGACAGCCGCTACAAGGCGCCCCGCCGCGAGAAGGCGATGTTCCTCGCCATCGCGAACGGCAATCAGGAGGGCTCGCGCATGACGAAGAGAGCCATCCAGCAGATGGTCCTCAAATATGCCAAGCGGTTCGGCAAGCCTTATTTGTCCGTCCACAAGCTCCGGCACTCGTTCGCGACCGACTATTATTTGCGCAACGACCTGTACAAGACGCAGGAGCAGCTCGGCCATGCTTCCCCGGATACGACGCAGATCTACGCGCATCTGACCGACAAAACGATGTCCGAGGCGATCGACCGGAACAAAAAAGAGGAATAGTCCGCGTCTCCGCGGGCTGCTCCTCTTTTTTTGCCGCCTTAAAGCTGCGGCGCCTCCTCCAGCGCATAATCGAAATCCTCGATGTCGAACACAAGCACCGGCACCTCGGCCTCGATCAGCTTATCCTGGAACTCGTACTGATCCGACAAGAGCGGAATCTGAAGCTTGGATGCCGTAAGCAGCAGCTCCGTCTCCACAGGGTCGAAATAATCCCCGTAATGCGCATTGTCTACGGCATTCACGACCGTGAATTGAATCCGTTCATCCAATATAAGCGGAGAGCTTTCCCTCCACGGCACTTGGAGAGCCCTCTCGATTTTTTTGCGGTTCAGCGAATCCTCGAAAAACTGGATCAGCTCGGCCACTTTGCCGCGCACGAACACATCCTCGGCCGGATCGTCCATGATCGGCTCCTCGCTGTCCTTCATTTCGTAGAGCTCCAGAATGGTGGAATAAGGCAGCACGAAGTCGACCGGCAGGCTCGGAACGAGCAGCTGTCCGTAAGTCGCAACCATGACCGCTTCAATGACGAATCTCCGCCGCATCCCAGATCCCCCCTCACCCAATAAACTTTTGAAATCAATGAATTCATTATACATGAAATAGAGGCTCCGTACACAGAGGCGCTTGCTCAGCTTGCCCCTCCCCGGCTTGAATTGTACAATATAGGTTACAGTTGCATGATCGGAGGTCGTCAGCAAGTGCAAGAAGAAGAAATCATCATCGTCGGAGCAGGCCCATGCGGCTTGGCCGCAGCGGTCGAATTCCAGAGCCGCGGCATCGGCTCCTTGATCATCGAGAAAGAGAATCTGGTCCATTCCATCTCCCAATACCCTACTTACCTGCAATTTTTCAGCTCACCCGAAATGCTCGAGATCGGAGGCTTGCCGTTCACGACGGCGATGGACAAGCCCTCGCGTCTTGAGGCGCTGAATTATTACCGGACCGTGGCGCTTCGCAGCGGTGTCCGCGTGAACGCCTATGAAGCGGTCACTTCGATTACAGCCCGGCCGAATGGAGGCTTTGTGCTGGAAACCGACAACCGCTACGGGGAAAAGCAAGTTTATTCCGCCAAAGCCGTCGTCGTGGCGACCGGATATTTCGACCATCCGAACCGGCTCGGAATTCCGGGAGAGGACATGGGCAAAGTGTCCCATTTCTTCCGGGAAGCTCATCCTTATACCGGCATGGAGGTCGCCATCATCGGAGGCAGCAATTCCGCCATCGATGCCGCGCTCGAGCTGAACCGCGCCGGCGCCAAGGTGACGGTCGTCTACCGCAAGCCGGACTATTCGCGTTCGATCAAGCCGTGGGTCCGACCAATCTTTGAAGGCCTGGTCGCCAAGGGCAAGATCTCCATGCTGTTCGGCTCCCAAGTCATCGAGATCAAGCCGCGCGCCATCGTCGTTCAGGATGAGGCCGGCATCCGCGAGCTTCACAACGACTTCGTGCTTGCTCTTACCGGCTTCCATCCCGACCGCGAATTCCTGATGTCGGTTGGCGTCGCCATCGAGGCAGAGGGCTACCCCCGCTTCGACGAGGAGACGATGGAAACCAATGTTCCCGGCATTTATCTCGCCGGAGTCGTTGCTTCCAGGCATCAAGCCAATGAAATCTTCATCGAGTCAGGGCGTTTCCACGGACAGCGCATAGCGGATCATTGGCTCCGCACACGGTGAACCAGGGTTAACGTTTTTTCGAGTTCAATTCAGGGCTGATTGGGGATTTCTCCCCTTTTGGCCCTGGTTTGAAACTTTGCCTCCCTTTGGTTTACATAATTATCTTTACTTCTTCAAATTATTGATTCGCGTCATTAAAGTTTCTTTCCAGCTGCTGGAAAGTTCAGGGATGGCCGCCAGCATGTCCATTTCCGCTTTATCGGTTTTGTGCAAATAATAGATGACATTGGCTGCCGCCACAGTCATCCCGTGCTCCGGCCTGCTGACAAGCGTCAAGCTGTCTCCGGCCTGAATGTCCCCTTCCCGTAGAACGCGCAGATAGAATCCTGTCTTGCCTGTCTGCTGCACCTTCAGCGGCAGGTCGGCTTGTCCATGCCGCAGGCCGAGCTTGAAGCATGGCTGCCGCGGCTGGCTTACTTGCAGCAGCGCCGTTCCGGCCGCCAGAATATCTCCGATGACGACATCCTGCTCCGTAGTCCCTTCCAGCGTGACGTTTTCCCCGAAAGCACCGGCCTCGAGCCGCTTGCCCATTTCCCTTTCCCAATAAGGATAATGGTCATGAACATAAACGCATAGGGCCTTGTCAGGTCCCCCGTGATGCTCAAGATCCCCTTGGCCGTCGCCTTCCGGGCCTGTCCATCCGACTCGGACCGCTCCCTCGCGCGGAGTTTTCCTTATTCCCGTCGTAATCGTCTGTCTGCCGTGGGCCATCTCGGCCGGCAGCCCGGTATTGACCGATGTGATCGTTCCCAATTCCATGGGCTCCCCTCCTTTTTCAGGCTCCATTATAAAGGATGGACGGAGGGAAAGAAATGGCTGCAGGTGCGAAACCCTCCCATTTCGACATTCGGTTCGCATTGACGACAACGGCTGTCGAACTTTTCTCCATCTTGTTGCTTTATGCGCTTCCCCGGGAAATAGAGAGCGGGAAATTTCCCGCTCTCTCGATGCTCTGCCCCGCAAGCCGTATTCCGTTTTTATTGGGGATGATACCTCTCCGTCCGCAGCAGCTCTTCCTGGCTAAGTCTCATTCCCTTCTCCATGCCCTCGTAACGATGTCTGCCCTTGAGCAGGAACATGCCTCCGGAGACAAGCAGCCATGCTGCCGCAGCAGCGGCTGCGGCAGGAGCTGCGAATGCCGCGGCGGCCATCAGCGCCGCCAGCGCCGCGACGGCGAGCGGCTTCGCATAAGTGCCCGCTCTTCCGAGCGACCAGAGAGGCTGCATGGCCGCCAGCTTATCCTTCCCTTCCCGTGTCATGGACAGGACGAGCGGTATCAGCTGGGCACCGTGCTGCAGCACAATCGCCAGCGCCAGCAAAAAGAGGACGGCACCCGTCATCGCATTCATCAGCATGCCGGCCGCCAGCGCCAGCAGAGCCGCGCAAGCTGCGGCAGCGCATGCACCCCAGGCGAATGTCCTGCCCTTGCGAACAATGGAGGACAGCTGCCTGCTGAACGGCAGCGCCTCATCCCTCGAGAGGCTTCCGGCCAGCCTGCTTGCAGCGAACAGCACCGATCCGCCCGATACGCACAGGCTGACTCCCACCGCTGCGGCCGCTGTTACCCTCCAGCCGCCGCCCCAAGGCGCTGC
>NZ_CBRA020000133.1:0-11819 GCF_000469945.2 Paenibacillus sp. P22
AACCCGCCGGACGACTGTGCCGTCCGCTGTTGTAGCAGTATTAACCGAGCCCGCAGGGGCCGAAACAACAGAGGGCATGCCTAAATTTTCCTACATCTATGACAAGATATTGCGAGAGACAAGGGCATGACGAGATAGGGCGGGAGAAAGGGGCGGGAGGCGCGACATTGCCCAGGACGCAGGGATGGATATCTCCTTCTGCATAGGCGGAATGCCGGCAGCCGCGGACAGGAGGAGGAAGAAAACGGCTTGATTGGATCGGCGGCCTGACGGGTAAAGACGTAAAAATCAAGCGGGCAGTCGCATGACCGCCAAGGAGGAAATGAAATGAGCATGATCTTGGAGATCAGCGTACTGATTATCGCCCTTTCGATCGCCGTTCTCGTCGGATTTTTGGTTCAGACGCTGCGCAAAGCCCAGCATTCGCTGGAAGCGGCAAGCGGAGCGATCCGCGAGGTTCAAGGGGCCGTCAAGGAATGGAAGGGCGATGTGGATGCCCTCGTCGTGAGCGTCAAGGATTTGACAAATCAGGTCAACCACCAGATCGATGCCGTCGATCCGTTGATGGCTTCGGTTCGCGAAGTCGGCAAGACGGTGCACGAAGTGGCGTCGGCCGCGCGGGAGTTCTCCTCCGGCTGGACCAACAAGCTGCGCCGCAAGGCGCATGAGTCGGCCGTTCATGCTCAGCTGGAAGAAGGCGCGGCAAGCGCGGCGGCTGCATCCGAGAAATCTTTTAGCGGCGCGGCTGCCGCTTATGCCGGAACGGCGGTCCCGCTGCGGTCCGGTACGCCGGCGACGGGAGAACGCCCGTCCAAGGTTCCCGTTCTTGCGGAGGAAGCTTCTTCCTCTCCGGCATGGGTAGGCTGGCTGGATGTAGGCATTCAGGCGGCGCGCCTGCTTCGTGCAGGCAAGAGCAAGGCGTAAGCAAGCGGCCAGCCGGCGGAAGGCTTCCGCTGGCTGGACTTTATCGGCTACATGGGCTACCATTAGGACAGAAAAAAGGCGGCAGAGGGACAAATCTTCCTTCTGTTTTTGCCATGATTTCCGGGGAGATTACATTAACATGCGCATAGTAGTAGTAGACGACAACGCGATGAATATAACGGTCGTTCAGGAAATGCTCAAGCGGGCCGGATACAGGGATATCCGGGCAGCCTCCTCGGGCATGGAGCTGTTCTCGATTCTCGGCTTGTCCGAGAATGGGGAAGAGATGCGCGAAGGAGCGCCTGATCCTGGCGTCGATCTGATCCTTCTGGATATGATGATGCCCCGCATCGACGGCATTGCGGCATGTCTGGCCATTCAGGCATCAGAGCGGCTTAGGGATATTCCTGTCATCATGGTGACGGCCATGGGTGACTCCAAGAAGCTGGCCGAGGCGCTCGATGCCGGTGCGATCGACTACGTCACCAAGCCGATCAACCGGATCGAGCTGCTCGCCCGAATCCGCGTGGCGCTGCGGCTCAAGCAGGAGAAGGATTGGCATAAGGAGCGCGACAGGCGCATCCGCGAGGAGCTTCAGCTCGCGAAGGAAGTGCAGTCGGCCGCACTGCCCGCCCGCCTGGAGGAAAGCGGCATCCGGATCGACGCGCTCTATCAGCCGTCCGAGGAGCTCTCCGGCGACCTCTATGCCTGGAACCGGATCGATGAGAACCGCTACGGCATCGCCGTCATCGATGCGATGGGCCACGGGATCTCTTCTTCTCTCGTCTGCATGTTCATCGCTTCCGTCCTGCGGGACGCGATGGTGACGAGAGTGGAGCCGGTCCGCGTCATGGAGGAGCTCAACCGGCGGGCGCTGCAGCTGCAGTTCGCCGATCAGCTCATCCAGTATTACTTCACGGCTCTCTATCTGGTCGTGGACCTGGCCAGCGGCACCGTCGAGTATGTCAATGCGGGCCACCCGCCGGGCATTCTGGTCCGCTGTGATGCCGCCCTTCCGCAGGAGAGGCTGTCCGGCGGCGGCATGGCGGTCGGAATGTTCGAGGACGTCTCCTTTACCAAGCATGTCCTGAAGCTGCAGCCGGGCGATCAGCTGCTGCTGTTCACCGACGGCCTGCTCGAGCTCGTCACCGGCCCGGAAGAGAGCCGGCTGGATACGCTGCTGGATCATTTGGCCGGCACGGTGCGCCATACCGGATCCCTGCAGGAGCTGGTGGGCGGAGAAGAAGGACTGGAACGGCCCGATGACTGCTGTCTGGTCCGGATTCAGATCAGCTGAAGAGGCTCCTGTCCAGCGAATCAAATGAGAAAGGCTGCACGCCTGTCATCCGGGGATGACGAGCTTGCAGCCTTTTTGCATCCGATTCAGCGCTTCTTGATCCATTTGTACCAGACATAGTAGACGAGAAGGGGGGTAGGGAAATGAAGAAGGCCCCAGATGCCCCAAAACCAGCGGCTGCGTCCCCGGCGCCCCGCATCGATGAACAGCCAGGTGCTCTGGGCCAGCAGCAAGGTGAAGACGAGGATCCAGACATAGATCGGCACATCGCTGATGGAAGGGTTATTCCTGCTCATGGGCGGCAGCCTTTCTTCCGGAAGCAAGCTTGAGCGCGCACGCGGCAGCCGCTCCGACGGTAACGAGAAGCTGGGCCGCGAGATAAGGAACGAGCGCGAACGCGGCTGCGCAGAATACAACCCCGAGCACGAGCGCGGCGACGCCCCAAAAGAGGAGGAGATCGCGAAGCAAAGCCTGGCGCTGTCTCGCCTGGACGGTTCGTACAAGCCCCTCCAGCTCGCTCAGGCCGGGGCTCCCTTCATCCGGCACCTCCCGGTCCAGCTGCCGCAGCTCGCGGACAAGTCTCGCTTCGACATCCATTTCCATGCCGTTCGCCGATTCCTTCTCATCCCATTCCTTCATGGGCATCCAGCTCCTTCCGCAGGCGGGCCAGACCGTGATGGACGCGCGACTTGGCCGTCCCCGGCGATACGCCTGACATCGTTCCGATTTCTTCGTACGAATAGCCGTAATAATGCTTGAGCAGCACGGCGGCTCGATGTTCCACCGACAGCGCCTCCAGCGCCTCCAGCAGCTCGATGGACAAGCCGGGACAGGCTTGCTGCAGGCGCAGCCGTTCGGAGTCCCGGTACGCCCTCAGCCAGCGGCTTCTCCGGTCCTGCTTGCGCCTGTCGTCGAGAAACGCATGAGTCGCTATCTGCAGCAGCCAGGTTGTGAATTTTGCTTCCGACCGGTAGCTTCTGATCCCTTCAATGGCTCGGATCGCCGTTTCCTGAGCCAAATCCTCGGCATGAGGAAGGCTCAGCGTAAGCTTGATCAAGTACTTTTTCAAAAAGGGATAATGCTCGTGAAGCAGCGAAGCCAGCGCTTCCGGGCTGCCCTTGCGTGCGAGAGCTTCCCGGCTGCCCATAGAAATGTCCGCAGCAAGCTTGCTTGAATCTGTCATCTTCGCTCCATCCTGACCCGCCGGCGTTTTTGGCCCGCCTCGGCTTGTTTGTTGTCGGCCGTTAGTATATTTGTCGCCTGCCGGCGTTGAAACGTTCACCGGGAATCAAAAAAAGAATAAACGCTTTGCATCGCGCAAAGAGGTTTATTCTTCTTCGGATGGAGACCCCGGATAAGGCCGCCGGCTGCGACCGCCCGCGGAAGGCGATTTCCGGAACTTGCGGCGTTGACGGCGCTCGGGAGCCCGTGCGGCCGATCTGGAATTCGGAGAAGCCGAAGCCGAGGAATCGCCGGAAGGAGTCGACGGCCGGTCGGTGAGCAGATCGCCGGTCCAGCCTTTGTGCCACAGCCAGGCATAGAGAGCGCAAGTAACGGCAACGACGGCAACGCACATGATGATGAAGCCCCATTCGGAATTTCGGCCCGGCAGATGATGGAAGTTCACGCCCCACAAGGTTCCGGCGATGGTGGACGGAACGAACAGGGCGGTGAAGATGGTCAGCGTCTTCATGATGTCGTTGCCGCGGAAGTTCGCGATCGCGTCGTCCATGGCGATCAGCGTGTCCATCTCCGACGTGTAATGGGTCAGCAGCGAGTCGATCCGCTCCAGCTTGTAGCTGAGCCGCTGGAAGGAGGCCGACTGCACGATACCATCCATGAACGCTTCCTTGGCGGCGTCATGCACTTCGCGGACGGGGAGGAAGAGATGATTCCAGTGAAGCAGGTCATGGCGCCGCTCGAAGATGACGGGCAGCAAGGCGGTCCGGTTGCGGTTATGCACCGCATTCTCGAGTCCGGTCAGCCGCCGCTCGAATTCGTCGAGGCCGCTGTGGAACACCTCAAGGGCGGCGCTCAGCAGAACGGCGAAGCCTTCGGGAGCGGTGGCGCAGCGTTCCATCGATTCGGACCAGGCGGATGTCTGCAGCCGCAGCGGCAGCCGCAGATCCTCATGCCAGGTGACGAGGCGCGATTCCTGCAGCCAGAAGTGGAGAGGGCGGGTGTCGCGTCCTTGCTCCGACAGCTGGATCATCAGCGTGCCGGAGAGAATGGAGACGCCGCCGCCTTCCTCCGTGTACGAGACGAGATTGTGGCGGCGCTCCGAGGCTTCCCGAATCCATGAGCTGCAAAAAGGAAGCTCTCCGCACAGCCTGGACGTCTGCTCGGCGCGGCCTTCCTCGGCCGCAGCCTCCACTTGATCCGACGGGCCGGGAGGAGGCGCCGGGGTTCGCGACTTGCGGCTTCCGAGAGGGGGAGGAGGTGCTTCATCCGTGCTTCCCGGGGCTGCGGAATCCCGCTGCTCTTGAATGATATGCCATTCCCAGCCTGCCGCATAACGGAGCTTGCGGTGAATCATCGGCGCGCCTCCTTCCATGATGAATCGATCTTCAACATCATACCCCGAAGAGGTGCTGCTTACAACCGGACTCCGGGCAAGATGAAAAAACCGCATCCGGCAAGCCGGATGCGGCCAGTGAAAGACGATAGGAGGGCAAGAGGCGCCGAATCAGGCTTCATCATAGGCTTGTCCGTCTTCCGACAGGAGCCGTTTGAGCTTGTCGATGGCTCTCCTCTGTATGCGCGAGATGCTCATCTGGGAGACGCCTAGCCGATCGGCGATGAGACGCTGCGGAATGCCTTCCTCGAACGCGAGCATAAGCACCTGCTGCTCCTCCGGCTTCAACTGCTGGAGAGCAGCCTGCAGGTCCATCTTCTTGTCGACGGAATCGAAGTCGTCCGCCTGGGAGCCGATCAGCTCGCCGAGCGTCGTCGTGCTCTCGTCCTCCGATATCGGCGTATCGAGCGAAATATAATGATACAAGTCGCGGCCGCCGAGTATTTCCAGCGTTTCCTCGGTCGTAAGCTCCATCCGCTCCGCAATCTCTTCTACCCGGGGAGACCGCTCGAGGCGTATGGTCAGCTCGTCGATAGCCTGCTGGACGGCAATCCCTTTTTCCTTGATCCGCCGCGGAACCTGAATATACCAGGATTTGTCCCTCAGGTAGTTCTTCATATGGCCGATGATGCTTTTCATCGCATAGGGCTCGAACTGGACTCCCATCGAAGCGTCGAACTGGGCGAACAATCGAAGCAGGGCCATCTGGCCTACCTGATACAAGTCTTCGTATAGATCGGGCCGATTCCGCGCGATTTTGCCGGCTGCCATCTTGACCATCGGTTCGTAATGGGTGATAAGCAGCGTAGCCGTATCGTTGTTGGGATTGCTTTGATATTCCAAAATCAAGGCCGTGCCCGCTTGCGGCGATTGGCTAGCCGGGTTCATGGTCATGCCAATTCCCCACTTTTTACCAGACGTTTGGTAAGAACGACCTCCGTCCCGATCTCGCTGCGCACTTCGACCTCATCCATAAGCGCCTGCATCAGGTAGAGACCGAGTCCTCCCGCCTGAATGTCATGGATGGACTTGCCATGCAGAGGCTCCGCTTTTTGAGCGACGGAAGCGGCGTCGAAGCTGGCTCCTTCGTCCTTGACGATGATCGACAGCGCATCGGGGGTGCGGACGAAACGGATCTCCATTTCACCGGCTCCGTCCGAATCCGCGTGCCCCGCATATGCATAGAGCACAGCGTTGTTGCAGGCTTCGGATACGGCGACCTTCATATCTTCGATTTCTTCATACGTGAAGCCGACTTTGGTCGCGACTCCGTACAAGGTAAGACGAATCAGATCCAAATATTCGGATCTCGCCGGGAGGCGTAGAACAATTTTCTCTTCTGCAGAATTCATATCTTTTTTCGGTCCTTTCTCGGCGCAGGCGGAATTCTTAGGATTTGGTCAAAAAAGGAGTGATGCCGGTCATATCGAACAGCTTGCGGATACCCGGAGGGATGGCTTCGACCTCGAAGGGGGCGTTCTTGGCATGACGGGCTTTGAGCACGGAGACGAAGATGCCGATTCCCGTACTGTCAATATATTTAAGGTCACTCAGGTTAAGGATGAGCTCGCGGTCGGTCAGCTCCATAAGGGGAGCCATGGCGGCTCTGAGCTGGGACGCGGAGTCAAGGTCAAGCTCTCCGCTCAGGTAGACGATGCAGCGTCCTTCCTGAGTTTCGGTGCGCAGTTGGAACTTCTCGTTCTGGTTCATAGATCCCTCTCCTGATTAAGTGTCATAACAAAATGATTTCATTAAATGCTCATACAGCATAAATAACCTGTCCGTGGACATCTGAAACAGCTTTTGAACCGGTTTATCCATAAATATATTCTTTCCAGCGGCAGTTTTTCCTTCCAGAGGCATGGGTAATGAACCCTAAGCGAAATCGCAAGCGAAGGGAGGAACCGCATATGGATAACCGCAACGTACAAGTCGAAGAACGGCATGTCGAGCATAAGTCGGACTCCAGCATGGTAGCGGCCACATTCATCAAATACGCCGCTTACATCATCATCTTCTTCGGAGTGCTGTACTTCCTGATCCGCTATATCATCCCCATGTTCTGATCCGGTATGCGCCATGGCTCCGCGCGGTCCGCATGGGGCGGACACCGCGGGGGAATAGTGAGAATCGGCCCTACAATTTTGAATTGAAGGAGGAAGTCAGAATGAGCAAGACGATTGCTGTTTTCGACAATCAGGAAAATGCCGTCAAGGCGGTTCAGGCGCTCCGGAGCGGAGGATTCGCGCCGGATGAGATCAAGGTTCTCGGACGGGACCGCGACTCGATCCGCTTCATCGAATCCGACACCGACGTCCATGCCGACGAGCTCCAGGACATCAAGGAAGCCCGCCGCAACGACTCGGGAGCTTACCCGCTGGATCGAACGGGCTTTGTCGTCGGCGCCGCGCCGTTCGGCGGCAATACCATTTCCAGCGGCGGAGCGCCGTTTTTTGCCGGCGGATACGTGCTTGCCGACGATGTCATCGGCGGAGATACGCCGTTCGAGTCGATCTTCAAGGAGCTTGGGCTCAGCGAGAGCCTGGCCGAAAAGGCGAGGGACGCCGTTGCGGAAGGCGGAATCGTATTGATCGCCGATCGCGAGGACGGGTCGGACAGCGTCTACGAGGCCGATGGTCCTTCCCAGGATACGCTGGCCGGAGCCGAGGCGATCTTCCGTTCCAATGGCGCCACGACGATTCTGACCTAAGGAATGCCTTGCCATGCGGCCGCCTGCGGGCGGCTTTTTTGCGTTGCAGCCGAATCGCATTTATATAGAAGAAACAGCCCTACAGATGCTGTACGGGGTCAAAAACGAGCCTAAACGGAAGCAGGAGGCCTCTTTTGCGGACAATAGTCCGGTAGGCGGCGGCTCAGCCGGTTTGACGCTCCAAACGTTTTAGAAGTAAAATTTAATTCAATGAGTTAATTTCCGGGCCCTAACGCCTGGGTATAGAGAGAAAGCGAGAGTGGTGAAAACCGTATGAGTACCGCAAGTCCAACCGCTGCGGGAGGAGCAGCCGGATTCAAAAGAGCTCCTCTGGTAGCTGCATTGATTATAGGAGCTTTCGTGTCGCTGCTCAACCAGACGCTGATCAATGTCGCCCTGCCCCAAATGTCCGAGGATTTGAACATCACGACGAACACGGCCCAGTGGCTCACGACGGGCTTCATGCTCGTCAACGGCATCCTTGTTCCGCTGAGCGCTTATTTGGTCGCCCGTTTTTCAACGAGGCTGCTGTTTATTTTATCGATGGTTCTGTTCTGCATCGGCACCGTCGTCTGCGCCGTCGCGGGAGGGTTCCCGGTCCTGCTGACGGGCCGCTTGATCCAGGCCGCCGGCGCCGGCATCCTCATGCCGCTCATGAACGTCGTGTTCCTGACGATCTTCCCGGTCGAGAAGAGGGGCCAGGCGATGGGCATGATGGGCATCGCCATGATTTTCGCGCCGGCCGTCGGCCCGACGCTGTCGGGATGGGTCATCCAGCATTACAGCTGGCCGGTGCTCTTCTACATCGTCCTGCCGATCGCACTTGTCTCGCTCGTTCTCGGCATTTTCCGCATGCGCAACGTGCTGCCGCAGTCCAAGCCCGTTCTTGATTACTGGGGCGTCGTCCTGTCGACCACCGGCTTCGGCGGCCTTCTGTACGGCTTCAGCGAAGCCGGCACGAAAGGCTGGGACAGCCAGCTCGTCCTCTGGATGCTCATCATCGGGGGCGTCAGCCTCGTGCTGCTCGTATGGCGGCAGCTCGTCATCAAGAACCCGATCCTGGAGTTCCGCGTCTTCAAATTCGATATGTACACGCTGACGACCATCATCAACATTCTCGTGACGATGGCCATGTACGCCGCGATGATCCTGCTTCCTCTGTACCTGCAGAAGATTCTGGGCTTCACGCCGATGAAGGCCGGTCTGCTGCTGCTTCCCGGCGCGATCCTCATGGGCATTATGAGTCCGGTCACCGGCATCATCTTCGATAAAGTCGGAGCCCGCTGGCTCGCGGTCACCGGCCTTGCCATCACGGTCGTGACGACGTTCGAATTCAGCAGGCTGACCGACAACATGAGCTATACGCATCTGATCTGGCTGTATACCGCCCGGATGTTCGGCATGTCCATGCTCATGATGCCGATCATGACCGCGGGCCTGAACCAGCTCCCAAGGCGGATGATCGCATACGGAACGGCGATGTCCAATACCTTGAGGACCGTTGCCGGCGCTCTCGGCACGGCGCTGCTCGTGTCGATCATGAGCAGCAGCGCGAAGAGCAAGGGCGCCGAGATGATCACCGCCGCAGGACTTGATCCGAAGGACGCCGCGAACGCCAAAGCCGTCCTGCATATCACCCAGGAAGCGACGATCCACGGCATCAACCTGGCCTTCCTGGTGGCGACCTGGATATCCGCAGCCGCGCTCGTGCTGGCGTTCTTCATCCGCAAGACACAGCCGCATGTCGAGGTCACCTCGACACCGGACAGTCCCGCGAAGCCTGCGGGCTCCGCCCAGACTCCGGCAGCAAGCTCGCAGCAATAAAAAAAAGAACGTTAAAAAAACCTCCTTTGTCCGTTCCACGGGCAAAGGAGGTTTTTTACGTCATATTCTCCCCGGACGGTCGAGGGCGACAAGGCTGGCCAGCGGATGCTCGAAGCCGAGGATGAAATCGCGGAGAATGGATGCCCCCAACATGCTGTGTACGGTTCCGTTGCCCCCGTAGCCAAGGCAGTAGTAGACGTTCCTCCAGGCAGGATCGCGGCCGATGAAGGGGAGATTGTCCAGCGACTCTCCGAACGCCGCGCTCCATCCGTATTCGAGCGTGCTGTCCAGCATGGGGAACATGGAGGCGAGGCTGCGGGACAGCTTGTCCATCCGGCGCAGGCGCTCCTGCCCGTCATGGACAGGAACGGCCGTCGGCTCGTCCAGGCCGCCGATGACCACTCTCCCCTCGGGAGTCGTACGGACGTAGAGGTAAGGACGGGCCGTCTCCCAGATCATCATGCGCTCGTGCCAGTCTGCGAACGATGACTGCACCGGCGTGACTCCGGCAAAGGAGCGGTTGATCTCCGCTTTGAGGAGCTTTCCCCTCAGCTCTTCGGGCTCGTAGCCGACGGCATAGACGACATGCTCGGCCTCGACGATCGAGCCGCCTGCCGTCTCCAGCCGGTGGACTCCATCGGTGCCGGTCGCATGCCGCGCCACCTCGGTTCCTTCATAGACGGCCGCTCCGTTCGCCGCCGCTTCCGCGGCAAGGGCATGAACCAGGCGGAAAGGGTTCACTTCCGCATCGCCCCGGGTCACGACCGCTCCCGGACCGGAAAACGGGAAGCGGGACCGGATATCCTCGGCACTCCAGTAATCGACGGGAAATCCGGCTTCATGCAAGGCTTTATACTCCTCCTGCACGCCCGCAAGGTCCTCCTCCGTGGAAGCGAGGTAGAGGCTGCTGCGGCGGCGGAAGCCGGTGTCCGCCGGAAGCGATCCTGCCACCTGGGCGAGGCGCTCCACCGATTCCTTGCATGCGCGGTAAAAGCGTACCGCATCCTGCTTGCCGATCTGCTCCATCAGGCGGCAGAGCATGATGTCGTTGGAAAACTGCAGCAGGCCGGTATTGGCCGCACTGCTTGCCCCGGCGACGGTATCCCTTTCCAGCACGCAGCATGAGATGCCGCTCCTCGCAAAGAGAAGCGCGCACAGCGCGCCGGACATGCCCCCCCCCGATAATAGCGGCCTTCACCTTCGCATGGCCTTCAAGGGCGGAGTAGGAAGGAACGGCAGCAAGCGTATGAGGCCAATACAGGGTTCCAGCGTGATGGTCTTTCATGGCGGTGCACCTCCCGCCTTATTATGAACGATTACGCTGAATTCATGAGGATACGCCAAAAAGCGGCGCCGTCCGATGATGGACAGCGCCGCTGCTTGGGGGGGTCAGTCCTGGGCCGGATCGGGAACGAGCCCATCCTCTTCGAGCTCGGAATTGGTGCGCATCCTTTCCATGTCCTTGCCGAGCCGCTTCATATCCTGCTCGTCCTGAACCATGGAGCCGTTGCGCGCATCCTCGATATCCCGGTGCTTGCTGCCGGCCTGGCCGTCAGGCTGGGGGAATTCCTCCCGGGTGCCTCCGCTCATGGCCATCGCCCTCCTTAGTTGTTGAAGCTGGAGTTGGATTTGGTGATGGAAGGGGTGTCCTTCATCGCCTTGTCGTGGTTGTCGGAAGCTTCGCTCTTGATGTTGTCCATATGCCGGGTCGTCTCCGAAGCGACCTTCTGCGCATGGTCCTTCACGTCCGCCACGGCATCCTTCGTTTCCGCGATCGCGGTCGCCGCCGTTTCCTTGATGGCATCCTGCTGGATCAGCGCCGCATCCTTGGCCTTGGCGGCCAGCTCCTGAACCTTGGAGGTGAGGGCGGAAGCCTTCTCGCCCGCCGTGCTTGCGACGCCCTTCGCCTGCTCGGAGAGCATGGCTCCCTGACGCTTGGCGTATTCAGCCGCATCCGAGGATTTGCGGGCGAGATCGGAGCGGAGCTCCTTGCCTGCCTTCGGTGCGAACAGCAGTGCCGCCGCCGCGCCGATCGCGCCGCCGATCAGAAGTCCCTTTGTCATTCCGCCGCTTTTTGCCGTTGTTTCGTTTGCCATATCCGTTCATCTCCTTCAAGTGGTTGTTGTTGATTTTATAAACGTCTGCACGTCCGTTGAAACCTTAATTGCGGTCGCCGGCAGAAGGTTATCTTTGGAAGGAGTGGTGAACGGGCCGCCCGGACTGGTATAATGAATCGTCATGTTGAACGCTGCCGGAGCCGGACGGTTTGAACCTGCGGAGAGCCGGCAGAATATGAAGGTAGGATAACGTCCCGCGGGCAGGCAAGTCCGGCCGCGGGGGACGGGAAGGATGCTGAGGATGGAACAACGTAACGAAGCTTTCCGTGACGGCGTGGAGCTGTCCATGACGACGAGAGGGGAATGGAAGGAGAACAGCCATGCCGGGCATCTGGCTGCGCGGCATGCGTCCGGCGCGCCGGCCGCGAGCGA
>NZ_CBRA020000134.1:0-30649 GCF_000469945.2 Paenibacillus sp. P22
TCGCGCCAGTAACGCCTGGATCCCCCGTAACTCCAGTGGGGCCAGTCGCGCCAGTGACGCCTGGATCCCCAGTGACACCCGTCGCCCCAGTAAACCCGGTAACGCCTGGATCCCCCGTAACTCCAGTGGGGCCAGTCGCGCCAGTGACGCCTGGATCCCCAGTGACACCCGTCGCCCCGGTAACCCCGGTAACGCCTGGATCCCCCGTAACTCCAGTGGGGCCAGTCGCGCCAGTGACGCCTGGATCCCCAGTAACCCCCGTCGCGCCAGTGACACCCGGATCTCCGGTGACTCCTGTCAGACCGTCAGCTCCAGTCACTCCTGTAACGCCTGCCGGTCCCATCGGCCCCGCTGGTCCCATCGGCCCCGCCGGTCCCATCGGCCCCATCGGCCCCGCCGGTCCTGTCGGTCCTGTCGGTCCTGTCGGTCCCGGCAAACCTTTGATCAGATGCGCGGAATGAAGGTGCAGGAGGGATTCATCCGGGGAATTTAATGCTTCCAACAAAATATCGAGCTTGTATTGCAAGTGCATATCCCTGAAAGCCAGCTTCTGCAAGTCTGCTTTCAAATGGTCATTGGCGGCTAGAATGTCTTGAAGAGACGAGGAGGGATTTTTCAATACCTGATCGAGTTGTTTTCCTTGACGGTCCAAATATCGGCTCGATCGAAGCTCCTCGATTGATACCTCCGACAGCAATCGGGCGAGTTCATCGATCCATTTGTCCTTTTCATCGGAATCCCGCAACCAGACGCCTCCTCTCCAGTTATGCAGACAGGCTTGTTCATGGATCAGCCTTGTTCTACTCTATGCGCAGCAGCCCAAAAAGGTTATCGGATGACAGGCATGGTGATGATTTTTCCTGGATGCGAATAGATTTACTGGAGGAAGCTTGGGGAAATTCCATTCCAGGGAGAGGGAAGGGGATGGCATGATCACAATCAGCCTGTGCATGATCGTTCGGGACGAAGAGGAGACTCTCGGGAGAGTTCTGGACGGCGTCAAGGACATCGTGGACGAAATCATCATCGCGGATACGGGTTCCGTCGACAGAACGAAAGAGATTGCGGCCGCGTACGAACAATGCCGAATCGTTGATTTCGAGTGGATCGACGATTTCGCGGCCGCGCGCAATTTCTCGTTTTCACAAGCCGGCATGGATTATATTCTATGGCTGGATGCGGATGACTGGCTCCGGGAAGAAGACAGGCAGGGGCTGCTGCGCTTGAAAAAAACGCTGGACCCATCCTATGAACGGGTGACCATGCCCTATAATCTGGCTTACGATTCCGCAGGCAACGCCGTATCGAGCCTTCGGCGCAACCGTCTGGTGCGCAGGGACCGGGGGTTCAAATGGATCGGGCCTGTCCACGAATATTTGGAAGCATGGGGAAAAGCGTTGGACAGCGATGTCTGTGTCTCGCATGGGAAGGAAAAGGAATACTCGGACCGCAATTTGCGCATTTATCGCAACCGGCAGCAGGCTGGCGAAGATTTTTCCATCAGGGATCTCTATTACTTTGCCAATGAATTGAAGGATCACGCGTTCTACGACGAGGCGGCGCTCTACTATGAGCAGATGCTTCGCACGGGACAGGGGTGGATCGAGGACAACATTCAGGCATGCCTGAAGCTGGCGGACTGTTATGGACAGATGGGGCACAAGGATCTGCAGCTGCAAGCTGCGCTGAGATCGCTCTGTTACGACAAGCCTCGGCCGGAATCCAGCTGTGCGATCGGCAACGGCTTGTTTGAGAGGGAGCAGTACGAGGCTGCCCTTTATTGGTACGGGCTTGCTGTCGCCTTGGAGCCCCCCGTTACGATGGGAATAATCAATCGCACCGCGTCAACCTGGTATCCCCATTTGCAAATGTGCCTTTGCCTTGACCGGCTGGGAAGGTTCAGGGAGGCATTCGAGCATAATGAACATGCGCTCGCCTTTCATCCGGATCATCCGAGCATGCTGCATAATCGGGAGTATTTCCGTTCGTCGCATGGAATGGTTCCCGATGCCGGCGTAACGGCTGCGGTAAAAGACTGATTCATGCGAGCAGAAGCATCCGGGGAAACGGATGCTTTTTTAGTGCCCTCGCTGCCTTTTGCAGGGCTCTATTTACTGCCCCTTAACGAGTCCTTCGTCGATTCGGGAAGGGCTGATTTTGATGAGATAATTCTCATTTATTTCTAAGAAAGGCCTTGAAAGGCATGTCCTTCCTGGATTTCCGCTCTTCGTGGAAAATCTTAGGCCGTTTAAAATCTGCTACAGTTGGTTGAGACCAACAACCCTAGGAGGTTTTCACCAACATGAGCAATAATTGGTTCAACCGCAAGCTGATTGGAACGAGTCTGTGCGCCGCCGTCGCCTTCACCGCTATTGGAGCCGTTTACGTCCCGCCGACCCCGGCAGCTGCGGCATCATCTTCTTATGAAACCACCATTACATATGGCGTCAATATGCGCACTCAGCCAAGCGTCTCCGCCGCCAAAATCCGCATGCTGAAAAAAGGCGAAGCGGTCCATGTTGTCGGACAGGCCAACAGCTACTGGCTGCATGTCCTGACCGCTAAAGGAGAGAGCGGTTATATTTCCTCCGGAAGCCAGTACACCACATACTCCGGACCTGCAGCAGGAGGGGGCGGCGGAAGCGTACAGCCCGGAGCAAGCGCGAAAGCCGATCAGGTCGTCTCGCTGGCGCAAAGCTACATCGGCAAAGTGTCGTACAGCTACGGCGTCCGAAATGAGAGCAAGCTGATCTTCGACTGCTCCTCCTTCACCCAGTTCATCTACGGCAAAGCCGGAGTCAGCCTGAAATGGGGGACAAGCTCCCAGAAATCCCAAGGAACCGCCGTCAGCAGGGCAAATCTGAAGAAGGGCGATCTCATCTTCTTCGACACTGTCGGTACGAACAATGGCGTCATCAACCATGTCGGCATCTACATGGGCGACGGCAACTTCATCCACAACACTCCATCCGCCAACGGGGTGACGGTCAACAGCCTGACATCCGGCTGGTGGAAAGACCGCTTTGTATCCGCCCGCAGCGTGCTGTAGAAGCTCGTTGCGGATGAATCCGCAAAGTGCCGCTGAACCTCGCCTCGCATGGTTGCACAGCGCGCAGCGAATCGCCACGCATGACCGCACCGCTTGCGGCGGAACCTCGCCCTGCGCGACCGCACAGCGCTCAGCGACTTGCCTCTCATGACCGCGCAGCGTACGGCGGAAGCTCGCTACGGCCTCTGCGCGAGGCCTTGGACTTTCGCCTGCCTGTCTGCTCGGCATCCGGCAAGGATTCCGCTTTCGGCTAGCGGCGATTATCGCTATAGATGACAAGCCGCTCCTCCGGGAGCGGCTTTTTTTGCGTTTTCCTGGTAGTTTTTACGTCTTTTTTTACGCCGCAGCCGTCGATCTTTACCCCGTTTTTACGGCTGCCCGCAGTACCATTTCCCTATGCGGTAGAGGAAATGAGAACCAAGAGGGAGAGTTGAGAATGTTCAATCAGGATTGGACCCTGCTGCTGCTCATGGCGCTCGGGTTTCTGGCGTTCAGAGGTCTGATTTCCTTCGCGGAGAGGTCATAAGGAGGGAATAAGCATGCTTGTGCTCGCTATCATCGCTTTTATTTGCATGGTCTACCTTGGTTTTGTTCTGGTTTATCCGGAAAAATTTTAATGAATGCCGCAAGGGGGAGCTAAGACGTGGGAATGGGATTGGTTCAGGTCGCGGTTACGCTTGCGATCATCATGCTGCTGGTCAAGCCGGTCGGAACGTATCTGGTCGCCGTGTTCGACTACGGCAGCGGCAGGACGAAGCTCGACAGATGGTTCGGCTGGGCGGAGAAGCCGCTGTACCGGCTGGCCGGCATCAAGGAAGAAGAGAACATGGGGTGGAAGGGCTATCTGAAGGCGATGCTCCTCACCAACTTTATTATGCTCGTCATCATGTACGCCATCCTCAGACTGCAGAAATACTTGCCCTTAAATCCCGACGGGATCGGCAACATGCCGCCGGCGCAAGCGTTCAATACGGCTGTATCGTTCATGACGAATACGAACTGGCAATCGTACAGCGGCGAGAATGCGCTGTCCTACTTCTCGCAGATGGCGGCGATCACCTTCCCGATGTTCACATCGGCGGCGACGGGATTTGCCGTCGCGATCGCGTTCATCCGCGGGATCTCGGGCAAGAGCGATGCGCTGGGCAACTTCTACGTGGATCTGGTCCGCGCCGTTACGCGGGTGTTTCTTCCGCTGAGCTTCGCGGCAGCGCTGTTCCTGGTCTTCCAGGGCGTTCCGCAGACAATCTACGGGGCGATAACGGCTACGACGCTTGAAGGCGGCCGGCAGACGATCACTCGAGGACTCGTCGCATCGCTTGAATCCATCAAGCATCTGGGCACGAATGGAGGCGGCTGGTTCGGCACGAACGCGGCGCATCCGTTCGAAAACCCTACGCCTTTGACCAACCTGGTCCATATCGTCAGCATGATGCTTCTGCCGACCGCGCTCGTGTACGCCTTCGGCTTGATGATCCGCAACAAGCGCCAGGGCTGGGCCGTGTTCGGCGCCATGAGCTTCATCTTCGTGGCGATGCTTGCCCTCGTGATGGCGTCGGAATATCGCGGCGTGCCTGCTCTGGATGCCGCCGGCATCCACGGCAATATGGAGGGCAAGGAAGTCCGGTTCGGCATCGCGGAGTCCTCGCTGTTCACGGCCGTGACGACAGCGGCGACGACGGGAAGCGTCAACAATATGCATGAATCGCTGACGCCGCTCGGCGGACTCGTGCCGCTGGCGGAAATGATGCTGAACAACGTGTTCGGCGGCAAAGGCGTCGGCCTCCTGAACGGCCTGCTGTACGCCATTCTTGCGGTGTTCATCTGCGGTCTTCTCGTCGGCAGGACGCCCGAATTCCTCGGCAAGAAGATCGAGGGCAAGGAGATCAAGCTGGCTTCCATCGCCTTGCTGGTTCATCCGTTCATCATCCTGGCCCCGACCGCGCTTGCGCTGCTGACGCCGCAGGCGGTCGCCTCCATCAGCAACGCCGGCATGCACGGCTTGTCCGAAGTGCTGTACGCCTTTACTTCCGGAGCCGCGAACAACGGGTCGGCCTTTGGCGGCCTCAATGCCAATACAGACTTCTATAACGTCGGCCTCGGCCTCGTCATGCTTGTCGGCCGCTATGTGTCCATCATCGCGATGCTCGGCATCGCAGGTTCGCTGGCGGTCAAGAAAACCGTGCCTCAAGGGATGGGGACGCTGCGCACCGACACCGGCTTGTTCACAGGCATTCTAATCATGATCATCATCGTCATCGGCGCGCTGACATTCCTGCCGGCTCTGGCCCTCGGGCCGATCGCCGAGCATCTGGCGATGCCATGACGTCCGCGAATACGGGAAGGGAGCTTCAAGCAATGGAAGAAAGCCGCAAGAAAACATGGTCCAAACAAATGGTGGGAAGGGCGATGCTGGACGCTCTCATCAAGCTGAACCCAATCGTCATGGCGAAAAATCCGGTCATGCTCATCGTGGAGGCCGGCACCGTGATCGCCCTGCTGCTGGCCATCGACCCCGGGCTGTTCGGAACCGGAGAATCGGGCAGAGGCTATAATATCGCCGTCTTCTTCGTCCTGTTCTTTACGGTATGGTTCGGCAACTTCGCCGAAGCGCTCGCAGAGGGCCGGGGCAAAGCCCAGGCGGATACGCTGCGCAGGACGAAAAGCGAGACGATGGCGGCGCTGATTCAGAAAGACGGATCCCTGAAGCAGGTCGCTTCCACCGCCCTGAGGAAAGGAGATCTCGTGCGGGTAGAAGCGGGAGAAATCATTCCGTCGGACGGCGAGATCGTGGAGGGCCTCGCATCGATCGACGAATCGGCCATCACCGGGGAATCGGCTCCGGTCATCAAGGAAGCCGGCGGCGACTTCTCCTCGGTAACGGGCGGAACGAGGGTGGCTTCCGACTGGATCGTCATCCGGATCATGGCGGATCCCGGGGAGTCCTTCCTCGACCGCATGATTGCGCTGGTGGAAGGGGCCAAGCGGCAGAAGACGCCGAACGAGCTCGCTTTGACGACGCTGCTGGCCGTTCTCTCCATGATCTTCCTGATCGTCATCGTCACCATGGTGCCGATGGCCGATTATCTCGGCATCCAGCTCGATCCCGCCACTCTGATCGCCCTGCTCGTCTGCCTCATCCCGACCACGATCGGGGGCTTGCTCTCGGCCATCGGCATCGCCGGCATGGACCGGGTGACGCAGTTCAACGTGCTGGCCATGTCGGGCAAGGCGGTCGAGGCCGCAGGCGACATCGACACGCTCATCCTGGACAAAACGGGCACGATCACGTACGGCAACCGGATGGCCTCGGAATTCATTCCGGTGCAGGGCGTCAGTGCGGGCGAGATTACACATGCCTCGCTGCAGGCTTCCGTCCGGGACGAGACGCCGGAAGGCCGATCCATCGCGGAGCTCGCCCAGAAGCTCGGGGAGAGCTGGGACGATCGGGATTACGCCGATGCGGAAGTAATGGACTTTACGGCCGAAACGAGGATGTCGGGCATTACGCTGCCAGGCGGGCTGGCCATCCGCAAAGGCGCCGTCGATTCCGTGCGGAGAGCGGTCGCGGAGGCGGGCGGACTCATTCCCGACGATCTGGAGGAGAAGGCGGCCGTCATCGCGAAGTCCGGCGGCACGCCGCTTGCCGTATCCTCCGGCAGCCGCATTCTCGGCTTGATCCACCTGAAGGATACGGTGAAGCCGGGGCTGAAGGAAAGATTCGCGGAGCTGAGGTCGATGGGCATCCGCACCGTCATGTGCACGGGCGACAATCCTCTGACGGCGGCCACCATTGCGCTCGAAGCCGGCATCGACGACTATATCGCCGAAGCGAAGCCGGAGGACAAGATTGCCGCAATCCGCCGCGAGCAGCAGCAAGGACGGCTGGTCGCGATGACGGGCGACGGCACGAACGACGCTCCGGCGCTTGCCCAGGCCGACGTCGGCCTGGCGATGAACTCCGGCACGATGGCGGCGAAGGAAGCGGCCAATATGATCGACCTCGATTCCGATCCGACCAAGCTGCTCTCGGTCGTATCGATAGGCAAGCAGCTGCTCATCACCCGCGGCGCGCTGACGACGTTCTCGATTTCCAACGACCTGGCCAAATATTTCGCGATCCTGCCGGCGATGTTCATCACCGTGCTGCCGCAGCTGTCCTCGCTCAACCTGATGGGGCTCGGCTCGCCGTCCTCGGCCATCCTGTCGGCGCTCATCTTCAATGCCGTCATCATCCCGCTGCTTATTCCGGTCGCGATGAAAGGCGTCAAGTATCGGGCGCTCAGCGCAGACCGGATGCTGGCCCGCAACATCCTTATCTACGGCGTCGGGGGCGTCATCGTGCCGTTCATCGGCATCAAGCTGATCGACATGCTGCTGTCCAGCTTTATTTGATCGGACCGCCGGGTTATCATTCATTTTCAGCAGGAGAAGGAGCTGTATCCTATGAAAGCATTTATGACTGCATTTCGAATATCGGCGCTGCTGCTCGTTCTATGCGGAATTCTATATCCGCTCGCGACGACCGGAGCCGCCCAGCTTCTCTTCCCGAAGCAGGCTGAAGGCAGCCTGATCCATGTCGGTTCCGTTCCGGCAGGATCGGAGCTGCTCGCGCAGGAGACGGCATCGCCCGGGCGGTTCCAGCCCCGGGCTTCCATGGCCAAGTATGATCCGACCGCGTCATCTGGCTCCAACCGGGCTGTCGGCACGAAGGACTATGTGGAAGAGACGCTGGCCAAGGCATCCGATTGGCGCAAGCAGAATCCCGGTCTTGCCGAGATGCCCGCCGATCTCGTGACCGCCTCCGGATCGGGCTTCGACCCCGATCTGTCTCCGGAGGCGGCGAAAGCCCAGATTCCCCGGATCAGCAAGGCGAGCGGCATTCCGGCGGACGAGCTGACGAAGCTGGTGGACCGGCTGACGAAAGGACGCCAGCTCGGCCTGTTCGGCGAGCCGAGGGTCAACGTGAACGCCCTCAATCTGGAGCTGTCCAAGCGGACTCCGTAAGCCGGCCATGGATTCTTACCGCAGGAAATCGCCGGAGGAATTGCTGGAGTCGATCGACAGGCTGAAGCGCGGCCTGCTGACGGTCTATATCGGGCCGGTCAGCGGGGCGGGCAAGACGTACCATATGCTGCGCGAAGGCTGCGCCCGCGCAGCCAAAGGAGTCGACGTCGTCATCGGAGCGCTCGCCGCCCCGGTGTGGCCGGAGACGCTGGAGCAGATCGGATCGCTGGAGGAAATATCGCCGCTCGTCTGGACGGAGAACGGCACGGGCATGCAGGATCTGGACGTCGACCGCATTGTGGAGCGGATGCCGGACCTGGTGCTGGCGGACGGACTCGCCCACCGCAACCGGCCCGGGGCTCCGCGGCCGACGAGGCTTGAGGATATCCGCCTGCTGATATCCAGCGGCATCAGCGTCATGACGACAGTCAACGTGTACGAACTGGACGGATACAAGGAGCTGGCGCAGCGGCTGACCGGCGTCGAGGTCCGCTGCACCGTTCCCGACGACACGCTGGAGCTTGCGGATGAGGTCCGGCTGATCGATGTGACGCCCGAGGCTCTGCTGAGCCGGATGGAGGAGGCCAAGCGGAGAAGCGGCAAGGATGCTCCCTTGCTGCGACAGGGGAATCTCGGCGTGCTGAGGGAGCTTGCCCTACGCTTCGTGGCGGAGGAGGTGAACGAATCGCTGCGGCGCTATCGCCGGGGAATGGGGCTGTCCGGCCCTTCCGGAGCCGGCGAGCATATTCTTGTCAGCACCCAGTATCATTGGAACGGCTCGCTGTATATCCGCCGCGGCGGACAGATCGCCAAGCGCCTCGGAGGGGCGCTTTCGGTCGTTACCTTCCAGGATCCCCGCAAGCCGCTGTCCAAGGAGGGGGCCGATTTTCGCCGCAGCATGCTGAAGCTCTCCTCCAAGCTGGGCAGCTCCTTCGAGGAGCTGCCCAGTCCGGGGAGGCGACGAATTGCGGATGAGCTTGTCCGCTACGCCTACGCTCATGGCGTGACCCGCATCATCATGGGCCATTCACGGCAGAGCCGCTGGGAAGAGTGGAGCAAGGGCTCGGTGCTCGGCACGCTGCTCAAGAAAATGAGGAACGTCGATCTTTATCTCATCGCCGACCGGGAGTCCGGCGACGGCAGCCGCATCGTGACCGGCGCGTCCAGGGAAGGCAAGCGGCAGGAGCCGCATCGAAGGCTGACGGAAGATGAAGTCAAGGAAGAGATCGGCAAAATCGCCAGGGGGCGTCTCAAAATGTTCATCGGGGCGGCTCCTGGCGTAGGCAAGACGTATGCGATGCTTCGAGAGGGCAACGATCTGCTCGATAAAGGCATCGATGTCCGGGTCGGCCTGCTGGAGACGCATGGCCGGCCGGATACGCAGGCGCAGCTCGGCCGCCTCCCCGTCATTGCCCGAGCGGCTTCGGAGGTGAAAGGAGCTTTGCTGCAGGAAATGGACGTGGAGGCGATCATCGCCGCGAGGCCGGAGGTCGTGCTCGTGGATGAGCTGGCCCATACCAATGTTCCCGGCAGCCGCAGCCGCAAGCGCTACGAGGATGTGCAGAGGATACTGGAAGAGGGCATTTCCGTGCTGACGACGGTCAATATCCAGCATCTGGAGAGCCTCAACGATGCGGTGGAGCAGATTACCGGCATCCGGGTGAGGGAAACGGTGCCGGACCGCCTGCTGCGGCTTGCGGATGAAATCCAGCTGATCGACGTCTCTCCCCGGTCGCTGCAGCAGCGGATGCGGGAAGGGAAGATTTACGCCATGAACAAGGTGGATCAGGCGCTGAACCATTTTTTCCGTACGGGCAACCTCATCGCCTTGCGGGAGCTCGCTTTGCGCGAGCTCGCCGACGATGTCGACGAACGTCTGGAATCGCGGAGCGACAGCGGTTCGCTGCGCGGCCCATGGAGGCGCAAGGAAGTCATCTTCGTCTGCGTCAGCGCTTCCCCGGGAGCGGAACGGCTTATTCGCCGCGGCTTCCGGACGGCTTTCCGGCTCAAGGCGGATTGGCATGTCCACTACGTGCGGGACGGCATGGACTCTCGAGGGGACGCCTCTCGGCGGGTCGAGGAGCTGGAGAGGCTCACGATGCTGCTCGGAGGAGATTTCGTCGTTCACGAAGGCAGATCGCCTCGCGAGACTGCCGCTATCCTTGTGGCCGAAGCCGGGAAGGCGGAAGCGACCCAGCTTGTCATCGGGCAGCCGAGCCCGTCGTTCTCCAAGGAATGGAGGAACGGCTCGCTCGTCCGGAGCCTTCTCCGCGCGGCCAGACATCTGGATGTGCTCATCGTAGCTGATTATGAGCCGGGACATGCGCTATAATAGGCAGAGTTGCAGAGGGCGGGATGCAAATAGGCAGAGCTGCAAATGGCGGGATGCCAACAGGCAGAGCTGCAGGGGTGCGCGGTGCAAATAGAAGCTGCAGGAGTGCGCGGCGTTAAGGAGAGATGCGGATTGTCAGTCAGCGGCAGGCCGGCGGAGGGCGAGAACGTTCCCGAGGCCGTCGGAGCGGAAGCGGGAAGAGACGGCGCGGGCCGGAGGCGGAACGCTGCCGTGACCTATGGAATCGTGGCCGTGTCGATCGGCGTGCTGTCGGTATGCCTTCATTTGCCCGGCTTGGCTTACGATACGGTGAACGCTGCCTTGCTCTTTCTGTTCCCGGTGCTGTTCGCCGCTGCATACGGTGGGAGAGGGCCGGCCGTTTTTGCGGCCGTCGCGGGCATACTGGCGTTCGACTTCTTCTTCATTCCCCCGGTATGGAGCTTTACGGTGGCGGATTTGCGCTATTTGATTTCTTTTGCCGTCTATCTTGCCGTCGCCCTCATGACGGCCGGACTGGCGGCTCGGCTCAAGCGGCAGGTCGAGGCGGCCCGGCGGCAGGAGCGCAGCACGGCAGCGCTCTATGTCATGAGCCGGCTGATGTCCGACGTCAGCGATGTCCCTGCCGTGCTCGGGGCGTTCAGCGGACATATCCGAGACGCTTGCGGATTGGCCGCCGATTTTTATGTGCCGGACAAGGAGGGGGAGCTGCGGCCGTTCGGGCTGAATCCGCCGCTCGGCTCCATGAAGGGGACGGAGCGGGGGCAGGAGACGCATGGACAGAATCCCGAGCTGATCGCCCGCTGGGTGTATCGGCACGGAGAGCCTGCCGGACAGGGGACCGGCAAGCTTGGCGGCTCCTCCGGGTGGTTCATGCCGCTGAAGGCCGAGGATCAAACGTACGGCGTAGCGGAGATTCATGCCCTCGGGCAGGACCTATCTCCGGCCGTCGTCCTGCAGGTCGAGGCTTTGAGCGGTCTCGCCGGAAGCGCGCTGGCCCGCATCAAGCGCGGAGAGGATGCCAAGCTGGCCCAGCTGACCGCCGAATCGGAACGGATGCGCACGGCGCTGCTGGATTCCGTCTCGCATGAGCTGAGAACCCCGCTGGCGGCCATCATCGGCTCCTCGACCGGCCTGCTTGAATCCGGCGAGCTGTTCTCCGAGGAGGACCGCGCCGAGCTTCTCGGCACGATCCGGGACGGCGCGCTGCGCATGAACCGGCTTGTGACGAACCTGCTCGGGATGGTGCAGCTGGAGAGCGGCATGATCAAGATGCGGCGGGAATGGCTGGATGTCGGCGAGCTGGCCGGAATCGTGATCCGCCAGCTGAAGGAAGCATTGGGGCAGCGCAAAGTGCGGCTTCGAATCAGCGAAGATCTGCCGCCGCTTCCCGGGGATATCGTCTTGCTGGAGCAGATGCTGGCCAATATCGTGAGCAATGCCATCAAATATTCTCCCGACGGCAGCGACATCCGGCTGGAAGCCTTTGTCCGCGACCGGAGCCTGGCGCTGCGCATCGAGGACGAAGGCGCCGGATTGAGCGAGGAGGAGGGGCGGCGCATCTTCGACAAGTTTTACCGCTCGGAAGCGACCCGCCATATTCCCGGCACGGGGCTCGGACTCTCGATCGCCAAGGGCATCGCGGAGATGCACGGGGGTTCCATCAGCGCGGGTCCGGGCAGCGTCAAGGGTGCGGCCGTGACCGTGCTGCTGCCGCTGTCCATGCCTTCCGGCGGGCCGCCGTCCGAATCATCAGATCCAGCAACAGAGAGCAGGGACTAGAGATGACAACCGAACGAACAGGAGCGCGGGTTCTGATCATTGACGACGAGCCGCAAATCCGCAAGCTGCTGAAGGTGACGCTGCAGGCGCATCAATACGAAATCTATGAAAGCGCCACGGCAGAGTCGGGGATGCTGGAGGCTTCCATGCACCATCCGGATCTCGTCATCCTGGATCTGGGCTTGCCCGACATGGCGGGAATCGAGGTGCTTAGACGGCTGAGGGAATGGTCGTCGGTGCCGGTCATCGTGTTGACGGCCAAAGACCGCGAGGAAGACAAGATCGAAGCTCTGGATGCCGGAGCCGACGATTATGTCACGAAACCGTTCGGCATGGGCGAGCTGGTCGCGCGCATGCGTGTCGCCCTGCGCCATGCCGCCAACAAATCCGGCGGCGAGCCGGTGCTGCGCTTCGGAGAGCTCGTCATCGACCTGGCCCTCCGCAGCGTAGAGCTGTCGGGCAGCCGTCTGAAGCTGACTCCGACGGAGTACGACCTGCTGAAGGCTCTCGCTTCCAATGCCGGCAAGGTGATGACGCAGAAGCAGCTGCTGCAGCAGGTGTGGGGCTCCAGCAATCTAGCCTCGGAAGGCCATTATTTGCGCATATACGTCGGGCATCTCCGCAAAAAGCTGGAGGAGGATCCCGCAGATCCGCGGTATATTGCCACGGAGCCGGGAATCGGATACCGGTTTTTGACCGGGGAATGAGGGTTCGTTTCGACAGCTGCAGAGTCGCCGGCGACGGAGCCTGAAGAGCAAGGGATGCATGGGTCCGTAGTCAGGGCAACGGACTTATGCACGCGGAGAACGTCCTGTTTAAGAGCTGTTATCGAAAAGCTGACATTGGCGTTATCGTCGATGTCAGCTTTTTTAATAAATACAAGCAAATAAAGAATTTAAATGGAAAATCATTCTAGCAATTCTCTAATTGGTGTTATATTATATGACACAAAAGGGGGATGAAAGATGGGAAAACGATCATGGATCTTAGGAGCCGCTGTGCTTGTCCTGGCATTGACGGCATGCGGAGATAAGGGGGACGAGGCTTCGGGAGATGGAAGCAGCGGGTCCGGCGGGGAAACGAAGGTGGTCAAAATCGCCACCGATGCGAGCTACGCCCCGATGGAGAGCATGGACAAGGATAAGATTGTCGGGCTGGATGTGGACTTCCTGGATGCCGTCATGAAGGAGGCCGGACTTTCCTACGAGCTGCAGAATACGGGCTGGGATCCGTTGTTCGCCGATTTGGGCAAGGGAGAGAAGAGCTCTTTTGATGCAGCCATATCCTCCATCTCGATTACGGAAGACCGCCAAAAGACATTCGACTTTTCCATTCCTTATTTTGAATCGGTCAATATGATCCTGACGAAGGAAAATGCCAAAGTTGCGGATGCGCTGGAATTGAAGGACAAGAAAGTCGCGGTACAAGGAGCGACGACGGCGGAAGACCTGATGAAGGGGATCATGGGAGACAGCAGCACCAGCCTGAAGCGGTTCGACAGCAATACGCTGGCGCTGATGGAGCTGGATCAGGGCGGCGTGGACGCGGTCGTCGCGGACTTCGCGGTCGTTCAAGCCTTCGTCCAGAACAACCCGGACAAGCATTATGCGGCTGCCTATGACAAGACGAATTTTGCGCCGGAGTATTATGGAATCATGCTGCCCAAGGGAAGCGGCCTGAAGCCGAAAATCGATGCCGCTGTAGAGAAGGTGCGCGCGAGCGATGAATACAAGGCGATGTATAAGAAATGGATCGGCGTCGAGCCGGATACGACGGATCTGCTGAAGACGAAGTAAGCGCGGCAAAGACCGGGGCATGCGCATGCGGAAGCGTTGCTCCTGCTTTTTTGCGGACAAGCATTTTTTCCCGCGCTGGAGAGTCCCGAGGGAATCGGATTGCGGCGGTTCCAGCGGAATTGCCTTCGGAACGATCTTCTTGCCATCCGTTATGGCCAAGGATGCGACAACGTAGAGATAGGGGCGCTGCCTGTGAAGTTCGACTTCGGCATCGTATGGGATTATCTTCCTTTATTGATCAGGGGAACCGGCATGACCATCGGAATTTCCCTGCTGGCGATTCTATTGGGGGCGGTTCTGGGCTTGTTGATCGGCTTTGGGAAAATGTCGGATCGGTGGTATTTCAGCTGGCCGGCCAGCGGGTATATCCATGCCTTCCGCGGAACCCCGCTCATCCTGCAGATTCTGATCACGCATTTCATCGTGGTCCCTATGTTTCTCGGAACGACTCAGGCAGCCGTCGCAGCTGTTGCGGCATTGTCCCTGAACTCCGCCGCATACACAGGGGAAATATATCGAGCCGGCATTCAATCCATTGATCCGGGGCAGAAAGAGGCGGCGCTCTCCCTCGGAATGAACCGCTACCAGACGATGCGCTTCATCATCCTGCCGCAAGCGGTCAAGAGGATGATACCGGCATTCGGCAACGAATTCATCGTGCTTGTCAAGGACTCGTCGCTGGTAGCCTATATCGCCGTTCCTGAGCTTATGTACTGGAGCAATGCGATGAAAGGACAGTATCTGAAGGTGTGGGAGCCTTACCTGACTGCTGCCGTCATCTACCTCATCCTCACGTACCTGCTGAGCAAGCTTCTTCATTTCGCCGAACGGAAAGCGGCATAAGCTTCTTTTTGCGTCGAATGTGACGCGGCAAAGCAGCGAATGCCATCGAGCCGGACAGGCGGATGTCCGCTCGATGGAAGGGAAGCGAAGAAACCCGGCGCCTCGGACAGCGCCGGGTTTCTTCGTCTGCCGCGGAAGCCTCTCAAGCGACCGGATACTCCGCTTCCAGGCGGGGATTGGCGTAGAAGGGCGGTCGGATGGCGATGAGCGGCAGCGCGAATTTATACGGGGCGTAGACCACTTCGACTGTTTCCTTGGAATAGGGAATGAGCAGCAGCTTGATGCTCTCGTCATAATAGTAGTTCACATTGATCTCCTCCTGTAGGGCCATGTTGCTGCCTGATACTATATTCCATTCGGAGCCATCCGGGCACTTCGGATACGATTGAGCCGGGTGGGCAGGCACGGCAGGCGCCCATAGCCCATAGGCTATGGATACAAGAAGGTTCAGGAGGTAGGACGCGGCATGAGTGAAGAAAAAGACGACGGCCTGAGCGAAATCCGGGACTTGCAGGAATGGTTCGAGAACTGCAAGCAAAGCGGTTATCCGCTGTATCCGGCCTACGGCAAGATTACCCGCTACGAGGATGTGCAGATCAGCTTTCCGGAGCAGCGCCAGCTGTTCCAGCCGGGTCTGGAGAAGCTTATGGTGCCGCGCCCGATCATCGAGAATCCCCATTACAAAGGCAGCGGCAAGCTCGAAGGCAAGGTCGCGCTGATTACGGGCGGAGACAGCGGCATGGGAGCTGCCGTCGCCATCGCCTTCGCCAAGGAAGGGGCGGATGTCGCGATCTCCTATCTCGACGAGCATGAGGACGCCGGCCGCACCAAGGCTCGCGTGGAGCATTTTGGAGGCCGCTGCCTGCTGCTGCCCGGCGATCTTCGAGACAAGGGCCACTGCAAGGATATCGTCGCCAAGACAGTCGAGGCGTTCGGCTGCCTGAACATTCTCGTGAACCATGTGGGCATCCAGTTCCAGCAAAACGAGCTGACGGATATTACGGATGAGCAGTTCGACGAGACGTTCAAGGTCAACATCTACTCCCACTTCTATACAACGAGGGCTGCGCTTCCGCATCTGAAGGCGGGAGATTCCATCATCAACACCGCCTCGGTCGTCCCCTACGTCGGGGAGAAGCTGCTCATGGACTACACGGCATCCAAGGCCGCGATCGTCGGTTTCACGCGGGCGCTGGCCAAAAACCTGGCGAAAAAAGGCATCCGCGTCAACGCCGTCGCCCCCGGGCCGATCTGGACGCCGCTCATTCCATCGAGCTTCTCCGCCGATCAGGTGGCCGTATTCGGAACGGACACTCCGATGGGCCGGCCGGGCCAGCCGTTCGAGCTCGCTCCGACCTGGGTATACCTCGCTTCCGACGATTCCCGCTATGTGACGGCGCAGGTGCTGCATGTAGACGGCGGCCTGTCGACGAATTCCTGAGCCGCTGCGGCTGCTGTCAGAGCGGCTCTGGCGTCCTAAATAAACAGCCGATCCCAGTTATTAGGGGTCGGCTGTTGCGTCTGGGACCGGGGCGGGGGGGTCAGCCTCGCTCCATGGCGGACATCATGCCCAGCAGCTTGCCGGCGACTTCGTGGACGAAGGCGGCGGTTTCTTGAGGCGAGAGGAAACGGAACTCGTAATCGCCGCCCCAATCCTGCTGGAAAGCATGGCCTGTGTAATAGGCGGCGATCCGGTCGATCTGCTTCTGGATCTGTCCAGGGGGGAAGATGTCCAGGTAGTCGGGGAAATCGCGGACGCTGCTGAAGCAGCGGGTGAAGATGTTGGCGGGCTCCTTCTCCAGATACAGGAAGTCGGCTCCATACCAGTCGCTTTTCAGCCGGGAGGTGCGGTCCGGCGTTCCTTCAAGAGCTTGCGTGGCAGGCTCCCTTCTTTTGCGCTTCTGGAGCTCGATCCATTCGACGTCGGTCAGCAGATGGCAATAACAGCCGATCAGGAACGCGGTTCGGGGATTCATGGCATCCGCTTGATCTACTCCTTCCGGCAGGAACGCTTTCAGGAACCGATCCGGGTAAATCATTTTGTCGGCGTCCAAGAAATGGGTCACGGACTTGGGGGGCCGGAACTGCCCCGTGCCGAGATCGGGCAGGCCGCAGTCCGGGCCGATGTGGCCGACGACGAACTCCGGCACGCTGGCCTTGAATCCGCTCTTCAGCATTTGATCCGCGATGCGAAAATGGGTCATCCACGTTGCCATGCCAGCCTCCAATAATCCCGTTGCACGGGAGGATGATTACCTGACGAGGCTTGTCCGGAAAAAGTTCCGGATGCTACCATTTCTGCCTGCATCTACTTCGGGGCGGAATGGCCGAAATGCTCCCTGGCGTACCGGATCCACTCCCGTGCGGCAAAGCTCAGGTATTGCCCCCGCCGCCAGATCATGACGATATTCCATCCGATCGACGGATTCACGAGCGGGACCGCCGCGACTCGGGAAGGGTCCAGCCTGCGGCAGATCGATTCCGGCAAGAGGGCGATGCCAAGGCCCTCGGCGGCCATCTCGTAGATGAGATCCCACTGCGAGCTTTCCATCAGGACGCGGGGACGAAAGCCGAGGGCGTCGCATTGCTCGTAGATTTTGGCGTGAAGGGCGAAGTCCTCCCGGTACATGACGAAGGCTTCCTCGCGAAGCTCCTGCAAGGACAGCTCTGGCCGTCCGGCGAGAACGTGGCCGCGCTCCATGACGACGCATAGATTCTCCTGAAGAATCGGGAACGAGTCGAACAGATCCTCGCGTACCGGCGCCAGCACGAGGCCTGCATCCAGCAATCCTTCCGCCACCTCCGATTCCACCCGGATCGCGCCATGCTCCTCCAGTCCGATGGACAGGGCTGGATGCTCCTGCAGAAACATGCGTACGACCTTGGGAAAGACGGTGGCTCCAACCATCGGGGGCAGGCCGATGCGGATCCAGCCGCTCTTGAAGCCGGAGAGTTCGGCGAGCTCCGATTTCAGGCTTCCCGCCAGCCGGACGATGTCCTGCGATTGGGACAAGATGGCCTGGCCGGCATCCGTCAGCTTGATTTTCCGGCCATTGCGGACAAAGAGCGGCGTTCCCAGCTCCTGTTCGAGCTGGGCGATCGTCTTGCTGATCGTCGGCTGTGTAACATGAAGAGCCTCGGCGGCTCTAGTGAAGCTTTCCTGCTTGGCGATTTCGAGCATGTATTCCAGATGGCGCAGCTCCATGGTTCCTCCTTATGTCATAGACAGATGGAATGCGAGCGATTCCTATTATTCATTTTACGTATAATCGCATGGGGAATAAACTGGGAGCAGGAGGGATTTTGACATGAATTTCGCCAACTTGCTGCGCGGAGCTGCGCAGATGCTCTTTTTCGTCGCCGTTTACGAGGCTATGACGCTGCTGTCCTCCGCCCTGTCTCTGCATATGCCGGGAAGCGTCCTGGGGCTGGCCCTCGTGTTCATTCTGCTGCGGACCGGGGTGATCAAGTTAGGCTGGATCGAGCTCGGAGCCGGATGGCTGCTCGCCGAGATGCTGCTCTTCTTCATCCCGCCTGCCGCCGGGCTCATCCAATTCGGCTCGCTGCTTGCCGGCAGCGGCCTCCAGATCCTGCTCGTCATCCTCGTCAGCAGCGTAATCGTTATGATCAGCGCGGGAGGACTTGCCCAGCTGGCAGGCCGCCGCCGGGAGAGAGCGGAAGAGCGATGAGCATTCTCGCAGCTGCCGCCTTCATCGTCATGACCGTGCTGGTGTACGGAGGGAGCAAGCTGGCGCATCGGCGCTGGCGCAATCTGATCCTGTCTCCTTTGATATTAACGCCGGTTGCGATCATGGCCATTCTAGCCCTATGCCGGATTCCCTATGAAACCTATAACGAGGGAGGCCGCTGGCTGAGCGCTATGGTCGGTCCGGCGACGGTCGCGCTCGCCGTGCCGCTGCACAAAAATGCGGCTCTGCTGAAAAAGCATGCGCTTGAAATCTCGGCCGGGGTAGCTGCCGGCTGGATGACGGGAACGGCTGCCGCGCTCGGAATCTGCCGGCTCTTCCATCTCGACCGCGCGCTCGCGGACTCGCTCCTGCTCCGGGCGACCACGACGCCGATCGCGCTTGCCGTCAGCGGCATGATCGGCGGAATCTCGACCTTGACCGCCGTATTCGTTCTGATCACCGGCATTTTGGGCACGGTGCTCGGCCCGCTCGTGATCCGCTGGACGCGGATACGCAGCGAAGTGGCCCAGGGGGTGCTGATGGGCAGCAGCGCCCATACGGCCGGGGCCCACAAAGCATTCGAGCTCGGAGCCGTGCCGGGCTCCATCGCCAGCGTGTCCATGCTTTTGAGCGCGTTCCTTTCCTTGTTCCTGATTCCCCTGGTTGCCGGCTTCGCGGCTTGACGGAAGGGGAGAGACGGCTCCGCGGATACAGGCCGGCACGCTCTGGTTTCATATCCGGCCGGCCGCCAGGATGCAATTCCACGAGAGACAGGAGGATGCATGGGGGAGATGACAACGACGATTTATTTTTCAACGAACAAGCTGGGGGACGTAACATCGGAGCAGCTGCAGAAGGCGCTCGACCGGTTCTCGCTCGGCCGGCTTCGAGGCTGCCGCCGCACGGCGAGCGGGGCCGGAGGCCAGACGCTGTTCCTGGAGTCCGACGTAGGGGAGTTCGTGCTTAAGGGCAATCCTTTGTATAAGGGACAGCTGAGCGAGGAACGGTACTTCGTAACGGAGCTGCTGCAGCGCGGACTTCCCGTCCCGGCTCCATACCGGATGGATGAACGATCGGATATTTTCGGCTGGCCGTATGCCGTCATGCCGCGGCTGCCGGGCATCCATACCCGGGACCTCTCGCTCGAAGACGAGGGAAGCCTGCGCAAGCTCAGCGGCATGCTGGCGCAGACGCTCCTCCGAATGCACGAATGGAAATCGGAAAGCTGCGGGGAATGGATTCCCGCCTCGGGAGAAGTCGAGCCGTTTCCTGTCTCCTACCGGGATTGGCTGTACGGGCGGATCCGCCACTGGCTTCGGGATGCGCAGAATTACGCGCCGGTGGCGGCGGAGGATTGGGCGTGGACGGAAGAAATCCTCGATGCCGCAACGGATTCCTTCGACGGCTTCGACCGGCCCGTCTATGTCATGGGAGATTTCAAGTTCGACAATCTGCTGGTCCGCCGCAACGGCGATCAGTGGGAGCTGAGCGGCCTGTTCGATTTCACAAACGGCTACTTCGGAGATGGGGCAGCCGATCTGCCCAAGATCGCGACCCAGTTCATCGACCGCGGCAGATCCGATCTCGCCGAGCGGTTCGTTCTGGCGTATCGGGACGGGCTTGCCGATAAGGAAGGGTTCGATCAGAGAATCAAGGTCCATACGCTTCATCAAAAGATTCTGGATTGGGGCTGCTTCCATGCGATCGGAGCGGTCAGCTGGAATCCGGAGTGGACGTTCCGGGAATGGGCGTTCCGCTACATAATGCACTAAGCGCTTTCTGTCCCGGCGCCGCTTTGACCCCTCAAAAAACCCGCTCACCTGAGAGAGGTTTTTTTCCCTTCGATTCGTGGCTTGACGAAACTACCTAACGCCGTTATGATTGGCGCGAAATCAAGTGCGTGTTATCCTAACAAACCTAACAAATTAATTTTGGAAGCGTTTAAAGCGAATAGGGAGGATTGGCATCATGACATCGATCGTCATCGGAAGCTGGACGTTCAGAGCGGCTGGCCGGGAGGAAGCATGGATGGAAGCGAAAGTTCCAGGCTGTGTCCATACCGATCTGCTGCGCAACGGAAACATCGAGGATCCCTTTTCGTCCAGCTCGTGTTCGAAGGACTGGATACGTACGCGGACGTTACGCTGAACGGATCCCGCCTGTTGTCGGCGGACAATATGTTCCGCATCTGGAAGGCCGAAGTGAAAGGCCTCCTCAAGGAGAGCGGCAACAAGCTCCATATCCGCTTCCGCTCGCCCGTCAACGAGGATCTGCCGAAGCTGGAGCGGCTCGGCTATGCGCTTCCGGCGACGAACGACCAGTCCGAGCTTGGCGGCCTTGGCGACAAGCGGATCAGCGTTTTCGCCCGCAAAGCCCCCTATCATTACGGCTGGGACTGGGGACCGCGCTTCGTGACGAGCGGCATTTGGCGTCCGGTCCGTCTGGAGAGCTGGTCGGGCGTCCGCATCTCCGATCTGTTCATTCGGCAGGACGCCGTCTCGGCCGAAGCGGCGGAGGTGACGGCGGTCGTCACGGTGGAAGCCGCTGCCTCGGGTCCCTCGACGATGGTTGTAACCGTAGAAGGCCGGGAGCACAGACTTGAAGCGGAGCTGGAGACGGGAATCCAAACGCTGGAGCTCCCGATCCGGATCGAGCAGCCGCGGCTCTGGTGGAGCCGCGGGCTCGGCGAAGCGTCCCTCACGGAATTCCAGGCCAGGGTTGACAAGCAGGACGGAGCAGCCGACTCCAGGACGGTCCGGACCGGACTGCGTTCCGTCCGTCTGGTGCGCGACCGCGACGAAGCCGGCACCTCGTTTTACTTCGAGCTGAACGGCGTCGCCGTATTCGCCAAGGGAGCGAACCATATTCCGAACGACAGCTTCGTCTCGGAAGTGACGGAGGACCGTTACCGCCATGAGATCTTGTCCGCGGCCGAAGCGAACATGAACATGCTGCGCATATGGGGCGGCGGTATTTACGAGCAGGATATTTTCTACGACCTGTGCGACGAGCACGGCATCATGGTCTGGCAGGACTTCATGTTCGCCTGCAGCATGTATCCCGGCGACGAAGCCTTCCTGGACAACGTTCGCGCGGAGGCTGAGGACAATGTCAGGCGCCTGCGCAATCATCCGTCCATCGTGCTCTGGTGCGGCAACAACGAGATCGATTCCGCCTGGGCCCACTACGACGAGAACGGCGGCTGGGGCTGGAAAAAGGACTACACGCCGGAGCAGCGGGAGAGCATCTGGGCCGACTATGAAGCCATCTTCCACAAGCTGCTTCCGGATGCGGTAGAGCGGCTGTCGCCGGGCATCGGGTATTGGCCTTCCTCGCCGCTCATCAGCCTTACCGAGGATGCGGGCCAGCATGCCTTCCCGGAATCTGCGGCCGGGGACGTCCATTATTGGGGCGTTTGGCACGCCGTAGAGCCGTTCGAGAACTACAAGCTCAAGATCGGCCGCTTCATCAGCGAGTACGGCTTCCAGTCCTTCCCGGAATACAGATCGGTGCGCTCCTTCGCCGAGGAAACCGATATGGAGCTGCTGTCCACCGTCATGCTCGCCCATCAGAAGAACGGAGCCGGCAACAGGCTCATCAAGGAATATATGGACATGTATTTGCCGGAGCCGAAGGACTTCCCGGCCTTCCTCTACGAGAGCCAGATTCTGCAGGCTGAAGCGATGAAGATGGCGATTGAAGCGCATCGGCGCCGCCGCCCTTACTGCATGGGCACCCTTTACTGGCAGATGAACGATTGCTGGCCGGTCGCCTCCTGGGCGGGCATGGATTATTTCGGCCGCTGGAAAGCGATGCACTATTACGCCAAGCGCAGCTTCCGGGACGTTCTGCTCTCCGCAGACAGGACCGGCACGGGAATCGATCTCCATCTGGTGAACGATTTGCAGGCATCGCTGCAAGGCACCCTCAAGGTCAGCCTGCTGGATTTCTCCGGGCTCACGCTTGCCGAGCGCGAAGTGCCGGCTGCTGCGGCAGGAGGCCAATCGCGGCTGCTGCTCTCGCTTGCAGGCGAAGAGCTTCTGCCGGAAAGCGCTGCCTCCGATTCCGTTCTGGTGACGGCGGAGCTGGTTGCCGAAGACGGGTCGCTGCTTGCCGCAGCCTCCGCCTTCCTCGAAGGCGACCGCCAGCTTGCGCTTGCCCCGGCATCGATCCATGTGGAAGAGATCGAGGGCAGCGGCGGCAGCCGCTTCCGGGTCAGCGCCAGCCGTCTGGCTAGAGCGGTATGGCTGCAGAGCGACCGCGAAGGCATATTCAGCGACAACTTCTTCGACCTGGTGCCGGGGCGCCCGGTGACGGTGGCGTTCAAGGCGCTGAAGCCTGGCGCAGTGCGTTATGAGGCTGCCGACGCCGGGCGGGTGACGGCCTCGTCCATGGCGGATGCGGTGAAAGCCCTCGCCGCGAAAGGCTGAGCAAGGCAGTCAGGCCGTGCTGTTCGGCTGTCGCTCTGACAGCGGAACAGCCCTTTTCCCTCCATTTGTGCCCGGATACAGAACTTTCTTCCCGAAAAGCGCCAAGGCGAATAAGCTGCCGCGGCGTTTTTGGCGTCCTGTCGAACATTGACGTTCTCTGACGAGTGGCGGTAAAATCCAGTAAGATCGGCTTGTTCATTTTTAAGGCATGACAGACTTCTCCCCGGCGCTTGCGCTGGGATGGATTCAAGGATTCCGGGTAAAAAGGACGGACGGCCGGAGCGGAGATGCGCACTCCTTCATACGGTCCGCAGGGACTAGCCCGCTAGTGGACCTATGACGCCAGCGGCGGCAATCTCCTTCATTCGTCAGGTTTCCCTTTCGAGATGCAGGTAGTACAATGTTTGCACATACGAGAAAGTTGAAAAGGAGAACCTTATGAGCGAAGAGAGCCTCTTTTCCCCGATAGAACCTGACGGCAAGCGGACAAGACTCCAAGCGGAGGAGCCGGGACTGCCGCAGTACAAATCCGTCGTGCTTCATAATCCCCATCCGCTCGTCATGATGGATTCTTCCTGGAGAATCTCCATCGTGAATCCGGCGTTCACCGAGCAGCTCGGCTGGTCCCAGAATGAGGTGGCGGGCATGGATGCGATTGAATTCAGAACTCTGCTGATGCCCCAGTCGGACATCGACCTGGAACGGTTCGGCGCGGGCGGATCGGAGCCGGTCTCCTATGAAACTCAATGCCGAAGCCGGAGCGGCAAGACAATCAGCCTGGAAGTCGTCTTTTTCCCATTGAAAGCGGAAAACGGAACCATTTGCGGATACCTGTTCTCCCTGATGGACATATCCGCCCGCAAGGAAGCCGAGCTTAAGCTGCAGGAGACGATCGAGAGATATACCTCGCTCAAGAAATACAACCATGATGCCGTCATATCCCTGGATCTGAAGGGCTGCTTCATTCATTGCAACGCCGTCGCCGAAAGGCTGCTCGGCATGCATGCCGAAGAGCTTGTCGGCAAGGACTTTTCTCCCTTTGTCAAAGTGCCGGATATCCGCTCCGTATTGGCGGATTCGCACGAAGGCGACTCGGTTGAGCGGCGGATCAGCGAAATCGTGAATCGCAACGGAAAGGCGGCTGAGATTCTGACCTCCGTCGCCCCGATCATCATCAACCAACGGATCATGGGCTACTATCTGATCGCCAAGGATATCACCGAGCAGAAGAAGCTGCTCATCGAGAAGGAGGCTGCGGAGTCGACGACCCGCGCCAAAAGCGACTTCCTGGCGATGATGAGCCATGAAATCCGCACGCCGATGAACGGGGTGATCGGCATGACGCAGCTGCTGCTGGATTCGCCCGATCTGAGCGACGAGCAGCGCAGCTTTGTCGAGATCATCCGGCAGAGCGGGCAATCGCTGCTGACGATCATCAACGACATTCTGGACTTTACGAGAATCGAGGCCGGCAAGACGGCTATGGCCAAGGCTCCGTTCAGCATCCGGGAGCTCGCAGCCGAGAGCGTGTCCGTCCTGATGCCGGAAATTCTCGAGAAGAGGCTGTCCATCGATTCCAAGGTCGACGGCGATGTCCCGGACATGCTGTTCGGCGACGGGGGCAAGCTGAGGCAAGTGCTGCTGAACATGCTCGGCAATGCCGTCAAGTTCACGGATTCCGGCGGTGTCAGCCTTCACATCTCGCGGAAGGAATCGACCGATGCCGGCGTCCTGCTCCTCATCAAGATCCGGGATACGGGAATCGGAATTCCCGCCGATGCGCTGCCGCTCCTGTTCAATCCGTTCAGCCGCCTGGACAACTTCATGACCCGCAAGGTGGAGGGCAGCGGCCTTGGCCTTGCCATATCCAAGAAGTTCGTCGAGCTGATGGGCGGAACGATCGGAGTGGAAAAGGTGGACGGGCCTGGAGCTTGCTTCGCCTTCACGGTCAAGCTGGAACGGAGCTCTGAGCAGGCGGCTCGGGCCGAACAGGCCGAAGCCGGAGCGGAAGAATCCCGTTCCTTCAAGATCCTGATCGGCGAGGATAACGAAGTGAACCAGATGGTTCTGCAGAAGATGCTGGTCAAGCTCGGCCACGAGGTGGAGGTCGTCGGCAACGGTACGGAAGTGGTGGAAGCTTTCCGCAAGGACGACGGCGGATACGACATGATTTTCATGGATGTGCTCATGCCGGACATGGACGGGATGGAAGCGACCCGACATCTGCGCAGCCTATCGGAAAACGAGGACACGCCTTATATCGTCGCGGTTACAGCCAATGCGCTCAAAGGGGACAGGGAAGCCTGCCTAGCTGGCGGCATGAACGATTACATCAGCAAGCCGATCCGCAAGGAATCGCTCTTGCAGGCGCTGGAGCGTTACCGGCTGCAGAGGGCGAGAGGAGACAAGCATGGTCAAGACAGCAATCGGTACCGGCAAGTTTAAGCTGGAGAAGCCGAGACTTGCAGAAGCCGGTCTCGAGCAGCCCGTTCATCCCTTGTTTGCGGATTCAGGCAGCTTTCATGAAAATCTGCTTGTACGCGAGGCGGCCGTGGAGGAACGGAATACGGAGCGCTCGGTCGCGGAACGGATTCTGTGGCAGCATGTCACGTTCACGGATTGCCGTCTAGACAGGCTGGAGCTGACGGATTGCCGGTTCGAGAATTGCGATCTGTCCAACATCCGTCTTGACGAGGCGGTGCTTCATCGGGTAGAGTTCCACAGCTGCAAGCTTGTAGGCGCGGATCTGTCGGGGGCGGTGCTGCGCAATGTTCTTTTTGAAGACTGCCAGGCGGATTATGTCTCCTTCCGGTTCGGCAGCTTCAAGCAGGTCAAGTTCAGCGGCAGCAGCTTGAACCATGCGGACTTGTACCGGTCGGAGCTGTCCAAAACGGTATTCGAGGACGTGCAGCTGGACAAGGCCCAGCTGTCCGGAACCCGCCTGTCCGGAATCGATCTCAGCTCCTGCGAGTTCCATCATCTCGGCGTCGAGATGGAGGATCTGAAGGGCTGCATCATCGCGCCTGCCCAGGCGATCCTGTTCACGAGAATTTTCGGACTGGTCGTCAAGGAGTAGCCTCCTGTCCAGAGCATGAAGAAGGACCGGACGCGAGCAGACATGCTCGCGTCCGGTCCTTTTTTTGGCGGGACGAGATCGGTTTCCTTTAGAACGCCCAGTTGCCGCCGCGGAAGATCGGCTCCAGGCTGCCGTCCTCGAGGATGCCGTCGATATCCATTTCGGCGGAGCCGATCATGAAGTCGACATGGGTCATGCTCGTGTTCAGCCCTTTTTCCTTCAGCTCGTCCTGGGACATGCCCTTGCCGCCTTCAATGTTGAAGGCATAGGCGCTGCCGAGCGCAAGATGGTTGGAGGCGTTCTCGTCGAACAGCGTATTGAAGTACAGAATGTTGGAGCGGGAAATCGGGGAATCGTAAGGCACGAGAGCGACTTCGCCGATCCGGCGCGCGCCTTCGTCCATCTCGAGCAGTCCTTCCAGAGCGGCAAGCCCTTTCTCCGCCTCGGCCTTCACTACGCTGCCGTTCTCGAACGTCAGCTTGAAGTTGTCGATGATGGTGCCCCCGTAGCTGAGCGGCTTGGTGCTGGATACATAGCCGCTTACGCCGTCGGCCTTGGCCGCTGTGAACACTTCCTCCGTAGGAAGGTTGGCTACGAATTGGTTGCCTTGGATATTGTGGCTGTCCGCCGCGACCCACAGATGGCCTTCCGGAAGCTCGATCGTCAGATCCGTTCCCGGGGCGGTGTAATGCAGCTTCTTGTATTTGCGCGAGTTGAGATGCTCCGACTTGGCGTTCAGGCTGGCGATATGCTCCTTCCAGGCGGCGACCGGATCGTCGAGATCGGCGCGTACGGCTTTGAGGATGGACGTCCACAGGCTGCTGTACTGCTCTTCTTCCGTCGATCCCGGGAACACCTTCTTCGCCCATGCTTTGGACGGCGCCGCGACGACGCACCAGCTGAATTTGTCGGACTGCATCATCTGGCGGTATGTAGAGAGGGCTTTGCCGTAGGTTTTCTGGTGGTTGATGATACGCTCCTGGGCGACTCCCTTGAGCAGATCCGGATCGGAAGAAACGACGCTGATGACAGCCGCGCCTTCCTGGACAAGCTCCAGCATTTCCCCGGCATACCATTTGGGCTCGTCGAGGAACGCTTCGTCCGGCGCCAGCTCATAGCGCAGGCGGGCAAGCGTGTCGTCGTTCCAGTTGACCTTGACGGAACGGGCTCCTGCTCCGTACGCTTTTTTGGCGATCAGGCGAACGAGGTCCGCGGCATCGAGAGACGCGTTGATGACCAGTCTCTGGCCGGGCTGGATTTGGACGCCGACCTGAACGATCAAATCCGCATACCGCTCGATTTGCTCTTTCAGTTTGGTCATGTTGATTCCTCCATTCATTGTGCGGGTTCCTGATTATTGTACACGATCTGTTCCGAAAAATGAAAATGCCATGCTAAGATGGGAAGACCAAACCGCCTTGCCGGCGCCTGAAAGGAGAGGAACGTCTTGTTCTCCTGCCAATTGAACCCCGACCTGGAGCTGAGGCTTCTCGAGACGCGGTACGCGCGTCCCTTGTTCCGGACCGTCCAGCGGAACCGGAATTATCTGAACGAATGGCTTCCCTGGGTCAAGCATATCGAGAATGTCGACGACATGAAGGATTACATTGAATTCGAGCAGAAAAGAAGGGAGCTTCAGCAAGGCTTCTCCGCAGTCATCCTCGAGGGAGGAAATCCCGTCGGCGTCGTCAGCTACCAGGAGCTCGACTGGCGCAACCGCAAGGCTTCGCTCGGATATTGGCTGAGCGCCGATTGCCAGGGAAGAGGAATCATGACGATTGCCTGCAAGGAAATGGTCCAGTATGCCATCGTGACGCTCGAAATGAACCGGGTCGAAATCAGGACCCGGTCGGACAATGCCCGCAGCCGGAGTGTCGCTGAGAGGCTGGGCTTCTCGCTTGAAGGCCTGCTCAGGCAGGAGGAGCGGAGCGGAGCTTCCTATTACGACCATGCTGTCTACGGCATGGTCGCCTCGGAGTGGGACCGGCACAAAAGAGAACGCCGGAAAGCGGCCGGTGACGGCTATGTCGAAGCGGCCGCAGCGGAGGAGGCATGACTCCGGCCGGGGCAAGCAGCTTCTACGATGCCGTGCTGACGAGCGAACATCTCGAGCCGGAGGTGACCGCCTATTATTTCAAGCGCTGGAACGGGTATGAGATGGACTTCCACCGTCATGATTCCATGGAGATCATGTATGTCATCGAAGGATCCTGCCAGGTGCAGACGAGAGAGATGAGGCATCGGGAAGACGGCATGCTGAGGCGGGGAGAGCTGGTGCTGCTCGATGCGGGCACGGAGCATCGGCTGATCGTCGACGCCGCCAAGGGCTGCCGCATGCTGAACGTGGAGTTCCGCTTCCGGCCGGCCGAGGGTCCGAATCTCTCGGTCCGAGCGCTGGCGGAGGCGGAGGCGTCTGTGCGCAGCCTGCTTTCCCGCGCGCAGCCGCGCATCGTCATGAAGGATACCGATGAATGCTTCCATATTCTCCGCTGCCTCGTTCTGGAGCTGGATCAGCAAGGCATGGAAGGAAACCGGCTCACTGGCCTCCTGTTCGGCCAGCTGATCATCCGCATTGCCCGGCTGGCGGAGAAGAGCCTGGAAGACGGAGCGGAACGGCTGGTTTCCTACATCGGCCGATGCAAGGACTTCATCCACGAGCATATGGATCGGGAGCTGCAGCTGAGGGACATTGCCGCCGAGGTCAACCTTCACCCGAACTATTTGCAGCGGATCTTCAGGAAGGCGGAGGGAATGTCTGTCGGAGCCTATCTGTCGGCGGTCCGCTATGAGAAGGCGAAGCAGCTGCTTGCCCGGACCGCGATTCCGGTATCCGATCTATGGGATTATGTCGGGCTCGGCAGCCGGTCCTACTTCCATGCCTGGTTCCGCAAGCTTGCCGGGATGACGCCGAGCGAATACCGGCAGAGCAGTCTCGCCGACAGCAGGGATCCTTCCGCCTATAGCAGAAATCCATCCGCCGTCGGCAAGGATTCATCCGACGAAGGCAGGGATCCATCCGCCGTCGGCAAGGATTCATCCGACGACAACAGGGCTTCATCCCCGGAAGGCAGGGACGGATCCCCGTGAGGGACAGGACAGGTTTCGATTTCTGACATCTGCGCCACCAGACGGTTCCGTTATCGATAACGCTTAATCCCCCGCGCCTGCTACACTCTATCCATAGGCATCATCCAAGATGGAGGGATCGGGCAATGGCCAAAAAAGTTGCGTTTATCGGGGCGGGCAGCATCGGGTTCACGAGAGGACTGCTGCGGGATCTGCTCTCCGTGCCGGAGATGCGGGATGTTAGGATCGCCTTCACCGACATCCATGCGGACAATCTGGAAATGGTGACCAAGCTCTGCCAGCGAGACATCTCGGAGAACGGCCTGGACATCGTCATCGAGGCATCCACGGATCGAAGGAGAGCGCTTGCAGATGCCGATTATGTCATCTGCACGATACGAGTCGGCGGCCTCGAAGCATTCCGGACCGATGTGGAGATTCCGCTGAAGTACGGGGTCGATCAATGCGTCGGCGACACGCTGAGCGCAGGCGGGATCATGTATGCCCAGCGGGGCATTCCCGAGATGCTCGCCATCTGCAAGGATATCCGCGAGGTCGCCAGCGGGGACGTGCTTCTCCTCAATTACTCCAACCCGATGGCGATGCTGACCTGGGCGTGCAATCGATACGGCGGCGTCCGCACGGTCGGGCTGTGCCACGGGGTGCAGCACGGCCATTGGCAGATCGCGGAGGCGCTGGGGGTCGCTACAGAGGAAGTCGACATCGTCTGCGCCGGCATCAATCACCAGACCTGGTACGTACAGGTCAAGACCGGAGGCGTGGACCGGACCGGCGATCTTCTGGAAGCCTTCGAGCGCCATCCCGACTTTGCCCGGACCGAGAAGGTGCGGATCGACATGCTTCGCCGCTTCGGCTATTACAGCACGGAGTCCAACGGCCATTTGAGCGAATATGTGCCTTGGTACCGCAAGCGTCCGGAGGAGATCGCGGACTGGATCGACATGGGCAGCTGGATCAACGGGGAGACGGGCGGGTACCTGCGCGTCTGCGTCGAGGGCAGGCTTTGGTTCGAGACGGAATTTCCGGCCTGGATGCAGGAGCCGCCGCTGAAGTACTCGATGGATGAGCGCAGCCAGGAGCATGGCTCCTACATCATCGAAGCTTTGGAGACGGGAAGGACCTATCGCGGACATTTCAACGTCGTCAACGGCGGCATCATCTCCAATCTGCCGCAGGACGCGGTCATCGAAGCGCCGGGTTATGTGGATCGCAGCGGCATCGCCATGGGAGCCGTCGGCGAGCTGCCGCTCGGGCCGGCAGCCGTCTGCAATGCCAGCATAAGCGTGCAGCGGCTCGCGGTCGAAGCCGCTGTGCGCGGCGACGACAAGCTGCTGCGCCAGGCGTTCATGATGGATCCGCTCGTCGGTGCCGTCTGCAACCCGCCGGAGATCTGGCAGATGGTCGACGAGATGTTGGCCGCCGGCGAAGCCTGGCTTCCTCAATACAAGGAGGCCGTTGCGCAAGCGCGCAAGCGTCTTGAAGAAGGTCCTCTTCTGCCGGTAAGAGCCTCGGAAGGGGCGGCGCGGCTGAAGACGAAGACGCTGGAGGAAATGCGGCTGAA